>JBKJND010000361.1:0-5870 GCA_046596095.1 Ahniellaceae bacterium
CCAAGATCCCGCGCACGCAGCAGCGGTCGTGAAACATCACTTGTCAATCGTTTCGCGAGCAGATCAGGAGTCGCGTCGAGCCAGACCACAAATGCGCGGCCGCGCAGCAGTTCCCGATTTCGCGCCGCCAACACCACGCCGCCGCCACAGGCGATGATCTGACCCTCAGTTGTGAGTATGGCTTCCAGCGTGGCGTTTTCCTGCGCGCGAAAATGCGCTTCACCAAAGCGATCGAAGATCGCCGTGATGGTGTCGCCGGCTGCCGCCTCGATTTCGCGATCAAGATCGCGCACAGGCAATGACAACAATGCGCCGAGGCAGGCCGCAAGTGTGGACTTGCCAGCCCCCATCGGGCCAATGAGTACGAGGTTGCCGGCGGAAGACATCGACCGGGATGCTAGCATTGCGCGCTTCGAAGCCGCCCCCGATGCCCGCGCATGACCCGCTTCATCGTTTTATTTCTGGTGCTGCTCGGCGGCCTTTTCACCCTCGAAGTGCTGCAACCAGTGGAGAAGTGGGTCATCGACCCTTTCACTTCGGGTATCGCACGCATTTGTGTGTGGCTGGTGTCGATTTTCGATAACGACGCCGTCAGCTTCGGCAAAGTGATCCAGAGCACCCGCAACGGTTTCGCAGTGTCCATCGAGCGTGGCTGCAACGGCATCGAAGCGCTCATCATCCTGTTTGCGGCGTTGTTTGCGTTTCCTTCGACGTTCCGGCAGAAGCTGATCGGCTTTGGCTTTGGCTTCGTCGCGATTCAGGCGCTGAACCTGGTGCGCATCATCAGCCTGTTCTACATCGGGCAGTGGAGCCACACCTGGTTCGAGTGGTTTCACCTGTATCTGTGGCAGGCACTCATCATCATCGACGCGCTCGTGGTGTGGTTGATCTGGCTTCGCTGGATCGCGCGCGCTGATCGTGCCGGACGCAATCGTGCCGCGCCCCAGACCCAGATCGCAACGGCCAGCTAAACGACAGCCGACAACATACCGGCCAAACCTTACGCAGCCTGACTGTAGGAACTTTCCCGCATTGCTTGTTGGCAAACGGGTGCGACACTCTCTGACACTGTCCGGGGCGACGGATTGGAGAGAGTTCAGATGACATTGCGACCACAGCTTGCCCATGTGCGCGTGCCCACGAACTTGCCCGGGTCGACGTCGATCCTGGTGCCGGAAGCGCAGACCAAAAACTCCGCCACTTTGGTTGCGTTGGTCGAAGATGACCCGGACCAGGCGCAACTATTTGCGCACATGTTGACGAGCGCCGGTTTTCGAACTGAGACTTTCGGGTCGGCGGCCGCGTTTCGCCAGCGCCTGCCCGCCGGTGATTTCGATGCACTCGTCGTTGACTGGGTGTTGCCGGATGAGTCGGGACTCGAACTCGTGCGCTGGCTCGGCGAGTCCGAATATTCGCACCTCCCGGTGATCATGCTCTCAAGACTCGATGGCGATTCCGATATCGTCGCGGGCCTGGCTGCAGGTGCCGACGATTACGTTGTGAAACCGCCGCGCGCGGGCGAACTTGCCGCACGAGTGGGCGCGCACCTGCGGCGGCTGTCGCCGGCCGCCGGCGAAGAACTCCTGACCGACACTGAGCCGTATCGTGTCGATCCGCGTGCGCGCCGCATTACATTGAACGGCGATCCGGTGCGGCTGACTACGCGCGAGATGGCGTTGGCGCTGTATCTTTTCCGTCGCGTCGGTCGCGTGGTCAGTCGCAACGCGCTGCTGCAGGACGTCTGGAACATCAGCGACAATGACCCCACGCGCACCGTCGACACGCATGTCAGTCGAGTCCGCCGCAAGCTCATGCTCACTGGCGCCCACGGCTGGCAGTTGAATTCCGTCTACCAGCACGGCTATCGCCTCGAACGCAGTTGAGCGGGGCTGAGCGCAGCGCAGCACCGCGCGGTAGCATTCCCGGATGCTTCTCGACGCGAACATTCTTGCCACTTTCGATGCGCTGCTGACGCAGGCGCGGGCGAGCTCCGACCCCGAGCCCTTTGCGATGGCGCTCGGCACCGTGGGTATTGATGGCAGGGTCAGCGTTCGCCAGGTGTTGTTGAAAGGGCACGATGCGCGGGGCTTCGTGTTTTATACCCACGCCGGGAGCCGCAAGGGTCACCAACTCGCCGAGAACTCGCGGGCAGCGCTCACGTTTTTCTGGCGGCATTTGCCGACACCTGCGCAAGTGCGAATCGAAGGCGCCGTGGAGTTCGTCGGCGACGTGGATGCAGATGCCTATTTCGCCACGCGTCCACGCGAGCGCCAGATCGGGGCGTGGGCGTCCGATCAATCGCAGACACTGCCCTCACGCGAGGACTTCGAGGCGCGCATCGCCGAGGCCGAACAGCGCTTTGCGGGAATTGAAGTGCCGCGGCCAACGACATGGCGCGGGTACCGGGTGCGCCCGGACCTGGTCGAGTTCTGGTACGCCGAATTCAATCGGCTGCATCAACGCGACTGCCATGAATGGCACGACGGGCGCTGGCAGCATCGCCTGCTGTACCCGTAATTGCTTAGGGCTGTGGGTCCGCAACGCATCGTCTGTCTGACCGAAGAGCCGACGGAAACTCTGTACCTCCTCGGGGAAGAGGCGCGTATCGTCGGCATCAGCGGCTTCACCGTGCGGCCGGCACGCGCGCGCCGCGAGAAGCCCAAGGTGTCGGCTTTCATCAGTGCCAAGGTCGGCAAGATCCTGGCCTTGCAACCCGATCTCGCGATCGGATTTTCCGACATCCAGGCCGACATCGCGCGCGATCTCATCAAGGCCGGGGTGGAGGTGTGGATCAGCAATCACCGTAGCGTCGAGGGCATCCTCGACTACATCGAACGGCTGGGCGCGATGGTGGGCGCGGCAGCGCGTGCGCAGGAACTTGCCGCATCGTTGCGCTCAAATCTTGCGAACATCGAGAGGTCTGCGGCGACGTATTCGAGGCGACCTCGCGTGTATTTCGAGGAGTGGGACGAGCCCGCGATTACCGGAATCCGCTGGGTCTCCGAGCTGGTCGGCATCGCGGGCGGCGACGACGTGTTTCCGGAACGCGCCGCAATGCCGCTGGCGCGCGATCGCATCCTCGCGGACCGCAGCGAGGTCATCCGGCGCGCACCCGACATCATCATCGGCAGCTGGTGCGGCAAGAAATTCCGTCCCGAAAAAGTCGCGGCGCGCGAAGGCTGGCAGGCGATTCCCGCCGTGCGCGATGGTGAGCTGCACGAGGTGCCCGCGTCATTGATCCTGCAACCGGGCCCTGCCGCATTGAGCGATGGCGTCGCCGCGTTGCACGCGATCATCCGCAGCTGGCACGACCGGCATTGCAATTAGAAGCAGCCGGCGTGCGACACGTGGCTGTAGGTCAGGTCGCGCAGCGACCTGACGCGGATTCGCGCCGTGTTCGTCAGGTCGGCGAGCCGACCTGACCTACGACTCCTCCGATCGCCAAATCGAACAGCGGCCGCACGACGAGGATACGCAGCAGCGTGATCGCCAGAATCACGACCAGCGGCGAAAAATCGAAACTGCCGAGCGCGGGGATGACACGCCGGATCGGTCGGAGCAATGGGTCCGTCAACTGCGCAAGCACCGGCAACATGGGGTTGTCGTAACCGCCGCCGACGAGGCTCAACAAAGCGCGCAGCACGATCAACAACATCGCCATGACCAATGCGAAATCCAGCAACTTGGCAATGCCGAGCAGCATCAACGCGAAGGGACCCGGCGCTACCCCGCGCAACGCGTGCAACACCCACATCCACACGAGCGCCAACACCCACGCCAGCACCAGGGCTGGCCAATGCAAGCCGCGACGAACAGGCGCGATTCGCTGCAGCGGCTTCAAGATCGGATTGGTGACCTTGTAGATCGCCTGGCAGATCGGGTTGTAGAAATTTGCGCGAATGGCCTGCAAGGCGATGCGCAGCAGCAGCACGCCCAGCAGCAGGCCGAACAGTGTGTTGATCAGCAGCGCTCCCGCGTCGCTCAGATAATTCATGGCCGATTCGTCGGGAGGTTGCGATCAGTCTGCCACGAAAATTCGTCGGCCAACTCGACACCGCGCCGTGTGGCAGCGGCGACCGCGCGGCTCACCAACGCATCGAAGCCGCCGGCTTCGAACTCTCCGATTGCGGCGGCTGTGGTCCCGCCCGGAGAGGTTACGCGTTGCCGCAAAGTACCCGGCGACTCATCGCTGGCGACCGCCATGCGCGCCGCGCCAAGCGCGGTTTGCAGCACCAGAGCGCGCGCGGCCGGTGCCGGCAGCCCCTGTTCGATCGCCGCGCGCTCAAGCGCTTCCATCAGCAACAGGAAATACGCGGGCCCGGAACCGGACACCGCAGTCACGGCGTCCATCAACTCCTCGCGGTCGATCCAGACGGTGTCGCCGGCGCCACGCAGAATCGATTCGGCGAACGCGCGCTGCGACGCATCGACACCCGCATTCGCAACCAGTCCGGTGATGCCCGCCCCGATCAGTGCCGGCGTGTTTGGCATGGCGCGCACGATCGCCTGGTTGCCACCCAGCCACGCGTCGAGTTGGCCCATCCGGATTCCGGCAGCGATCGACACCCACAACGTGCGTTGCGATTGCGCCAGCGGTGCCAACGCTCGGCATACCTCGCGCATCACCTGCGGCTTGACCGCCAGCACTACTACGTCCGCACCAGGCACTGCGTCGGCGTTGTTCGCGAAGGAAACGACAGCAAACTCGCTCGCGAGCGCCTCGCGTGCGGGTTCGTTTGGTTCCGCCACGCGAATCGAGAACTCCGCCGCTTGCGCGCGCAGCCCCCCGATCAAGCTGCGCGCCATGTTGCCGCCGCCCACAAATGCAATCATGTTTTCGCTCACACAGGCCCCTTCTCATGCCGAAGCCATCCGGCTGCTTCACTGGCGCGAGAGTCTGGATTCCCGCCTGCGCGGGAATGACGAAAGCGGAAGATAGCGCGCGCGATGCCTGCGCACGACGATGCGCTTTCCTCCCTGCTTCGTCATTCCCGCGCAGGCGGGAATCCAGTTCCTTGCCGCACCGCGCCAGAAAATGCACCACTCGTCACCACGCGCCGGGCGTACGCTGGGGTGATGGACTGGCACGCGCGCCGAACAGCGCCGTGCCGATGCGCACCATCGTCGCACCTTCGGCAATGGCGAGTTCAAAGTCATCGCTCATGCCCATCGACAACGTGTCGAAGTCGGCGTGATCGGGGCGCAGGCGCTCGAACAACGCGCGCATCGCCGCGAACGAGCGGCACCTTTCGTCAAGCTCCGTCGCCGCGCGCGGAATCGCCATGAGTCCGCGCAAGCGCAATTGCGGATGGGCGGCAATCGACGCGCAAAGCGCCGCCGCAGATGCTGGCGTGCATCCCGATTTGCCGGATTCGTTATCGATATTAACCTGCACCAACACCGTGAGCGGCGGCAGCGTCCCGGGCCGATGCCGCGCCAGTTCGTGAACCACCGCAGTGCGGTCGACACTCTGTACCCAGTCGGCGTGCAGCGCGGCGGCACGGCACTTGTTGGACTGCAACGCACCAATGAGATGCCATTCAAGACCCGGCGCATCGACTCGCTCACGTCGAACCGCCAGCGCCTGCACGTAGTTCTCGCCGAATGCCTGCTGGCCCAGCGCAGCCAGCGCGCAGACGGCAGCATCTGCCTGGCGCTTGGATACCGCCAACAGGCGCACGGGTGTGCCGACAGCGAGCGCGGCATTGTCAACGCGCCGACTGATTGCACGGAAGGCTGAAATTTCCATTGAATACATCGCAGAAGGCTTCTGCCGTCAGGATATACTCGGGACGACGGAGTTGCGGCCATCGCACGCCGGTGCGTCTCCTGGGGAGGGTCCATGGATATCGCGGAACTGCTGGCGTTTT
>JBKJND010000113.1:0-10930 GCA_046596095.1 Ahniellaceae bacterium
CGTACGCCGTGGCAGCGACTGCATGCGCGACGGATCACCGCTGTACTGTCGCACGCGCCATTCGCCGTCCGCGTCCAGCTGGCTGTCGATGCCGACGACGACGCACTGGCGGCCAAACGCCTGCGCCAGATCCGCGATCAACTGCGGTCGACGCAACGCCGGTGAGTTGATCGATATCTTGTCGGCGCCCGCGTGCAGCACCGCGCGCGCCGCATCGACCGAGTCGATCCCGCCGGCCACGCAAAACGGAATATCCAGGCGGCGTGCGACGCGCTCCACCCATGACGTGTCAACCGTGCGTCCCTCCGGACTGGCGGCGATGTCGTAGAACACCAGCTCATCGGCGCCGTCGTCGCGATAGCGGTGCGCGAGATCGCAGATGTCGCCCATGTCCACGTGATCGCGAAAGCGCACGCCCTTGACCACGCGGCCGTCGCGCACGTCGAGGCACGGAATGATTCGTCGGGTCAGCACGCGAGCGCCTCGGGCAGATCAATGCGACCCTCCAGCAAGGCACGTCCGATAATTGCGCCATGGCAACCTGCGGAGCGAGCAGCTTTGACATCCTCGACCGATCTGATCCCGCCTGACGCTTGCACGCGCACTCCAGGGACGCGCTGCGCCAACTCGCCGTACCAGTCAAGCGCCGGACCACTCAGCATGCCATCGCGCTCGATGTCGGTGCTGAGCAGATGACGCAACCCGTTCGCTGCGAGGTACGTGATGAGGGGCAATGCATCCGCCGCTGACGAAGCCGTCCAGCCATGCGTCGCGGCGAACCAGCGTCCATTCGCATCGCGTCGCACATCGATCGCAACGCAGATTCGATCAGGACCGAAGTGTTTGATCCATTCGATGACTGTTGCGGCGTGCGTGACGGCCAGAGTGCCGATGACGACGCGCGCCGCGCCCGCGGTGAGCAACGCCTCGACATCAGTCTGCTGGCGCACGCCGCCGCCGGTTTGAACCTCGAGAGCAGCTTCTCGACTCAACTTCTCGACCAGAGGAAGCAGTGTGTATTGACCCATGCGCGCGGCGTCCAGGTCGACGAGATGCAGCCAATTTGCTCCCGCTTCCGCGTACTCGCAGGCCAACTCGAAAGGGTCGCCGCGATAACGGGTCTCACGCGCGTAGTCGCCCTGCGCGAGCCGCACGACCTCGCCCGCGCGCACGTCGATGGCTGGATACACCGTGAAGCCAGGTTCGCGGGATTCAGTCGCGCTCAGTGCAGGGATTACTGACGCCACAGGGCGCATCACGACGGCAGTGCCATGAAGTTCGCCAGCACACGAGCGCCGACGGTTCCAGAACGTTCCGGGTGGAACTGCACGCCGTAGCGATTGCCGTGCGCGACGGCCGCCGCAAATGGCTCGCCGTGCGTGGTCTCCGCAATGGTTGACGCAGACAAAGCCGACGCGGCGAATCCGTGTACGAAGTACACGTACGCGCCCGCGCGCACGCCCTCCAGCAACAGCGACTCACCGCGCAGTTGCAAGCGGTTCCAACCCATGTGCGGCACGCGCACGCCGGGATGTGCGCGTAACGCGTCGACCTCGCCCGGCAGGAGTCCCAGCATGTCGACATTGCCCTCTGCGCTGCGGTCGAACAGCAGCTGCATGCCGAGACATACGCCCAGCAGCGGTTGCGTCAGCGAGTGGAGGCATTCCACCAGACCCAACTCGGTCAGGCGCTGCATGCCGGGCGCTGCGGCGCCTACTCCAGGCAGGATCACGCGTTCCGCCGCGGCGATTTCATCGGCATTGCGCGACACGCGCGGCCTGGCGCCGAGTCGTTCGAGCGCATAGCGCACCGACCCGAGATTGGCGCCGCCCGCATCAACGATAAGCACGTCTCGTTGCGACGGCTGCATCACAGCAAGCCTTTCGTCGTCGGCAGTTCGCGCCCACTGCGTTGCGACGCCGCGCGCAATGCTCGTCCCACGATCTTGAAACAGGCCTCGACCTGGTGATGCGTGTTGTCGCCGCGCACACGCAGGTGCAGATTGAGGCCAGCCGCATCGCACAGCGAACGGAAGAAGTGCGGCACCAGCTCCGTCGGCAGATCGCCCACTCGCTCGCGCGCGAAGGCGCCGTCGAACACGAAGTAGCTGCGGCCCGACCAATCGAGTGCCGCCGCTGCGAGCGCGTCGTCCATGGGCAACGCCAGCGTAATCGGAGCGCTTCCTGAGTGCACCGGATTGTCGATTCCATCACTTGCGTCGTGTGCGTCGGCGTGAGCGTCGGTGTGCGCAAAGCGTGCGATGCCACGCTTGTCGCCAATCGCCTTGCGCAGCGCTTCGCCCAGAGCCAGCGCGCAATCCTCGACCGTGTGGTGCTCGTCGATCTGAAGATCGCCATTGCAGGTTAGGGTCAGGCCGAATCCACCATGTTTGCCGAGCTGCTCCAGCATGTGATCGAAAAAATCGAGGCCACTGGCCACACAGGGCGTCGCTCCGCGATCGAGATCAACCGACACCCGGACACGTGTTTCCTTCGTCACGCGTTCGATCTCGGCGACGCGCGGGGCGTCGCACAAGGCATGGGCAATGTCCGGCCACGTGAGTTGCTTGCCAAGCAGGAAACCGCACACCCCGAGATTCGCTGCGAACCCCATGTCGCTGGCGCGATCGCCGACCATGGCGCTGCGATCAAGATCGATGCCGCGGTCGCGCACGTAATGCATTGCCATGCCGATCGCAGGTTTGCGCGTGTGCATGCCGGACGGATCGTCGGCGGTGTGCGGATCGATCAGTACTTCCCGGAACGCAATGCCCTGGGACGCCAGAAGTTTCAGGAGAAACTGCTGCGGAGCATCGAATTCTTCACGCGGGAACGCGGCAGTCCCGAGACCGTCCTGATTGCTCACCATCACCAGCTCGAAGCCCGCAGACACGATGCGCAGCAATGAGGGGATCACGTCGGGCAATAGCGCAAGCTTGTCCAGCCGGTCGATCTGCTGGTCTTCGGGTTCTTCGATCAGAGTGCCATCGCGATCGACAAAGAGGATTCGACGCCCGCTCATGCCGCAACCTCGCGCAGCGCGTAATCGCCGACGAGCGCCAAGAGCACCCTGTCGTTGTCGTCGGGCGCGCCGATGCTGATGCGCAAGGCGTCGCGCAGCGCCGCGTGACGTCGCATGTCTCGCACGATCAGCCCCGCGCGATTAAGAGCTGCAAATGCACCATCCGCGTCGTGGAAACGCACGCACAGGAAATTCGCCTGCGAGGGCAGTACCTGGCGCACGTTTGGAAGACTCGGCAACCTGGCGGCAAGCCGCTCGCGTTCTGCCACCAGGAGCGCAACTCGCCGCCGCGTCTCGGACAGCGAAGCAGGCATCAGCGCCGCGATCGCGGCTTCGACACTCGGCGTGGGCAATGGATACGGCGCCATGATCCGGCGCAGCATGCCGATCAACTCAGGTGCCGCGATCAGCGCTCCGACGCGCGCGCCTGCCAGTGCATGCGCTTTTGACAGCGTACGCAAGACCGCCAGGTTTGGCGTGGCTGCGATGTCGGTTGCAACACTGGGTGCGTCGGCAAACTCGATGTATGCCTCATCGATGACGACCAGCGCGCGATTCGACAAAGCCGCCGCCAATCGCAATATCACTGCGCGCGAAACGATGTCGCCAGTGGGATTGTTGGGCGAACAGACGAACACGATCCGCGTCGTCGGCGTCACTGCTCGCAGTACCGCATCGACATCGAAGGGTTCGGCGTTGTCGAGTGTCAATGGTGCGTCCAGCACCGCCGCGTCCTGCACCGCCGCTGCCACCGCGTACATTCCAAACGTGGGCGACTGGATCGCGACGGCGTCGCGGCCCGCGCGGCAAAACGCGCGAATGAGGAGATCAATCGCCTCATCGCTGCCGCGCCCCACCAGCAACTGCTCTGTTGTCACGCCATACAAATCAGCGAGTCGCGCTCGCAATTCCGGTGGCTGCGGTTCGGGATAACGATGCAGTGCGCGCGATGACTCTTGCGGCCACGGCGATTCATTGGCGTTGAGCAGCACGCCGCTTTCGCCGGCTTCCATCCGTGCTGACGAGTAGCCCGTCAACGCGCGCACTTCCGGACGCACCAGATCGAGCACGCTCATGCCGCAAACCCTGCCGGTGATTCGAGACGCAACTCAACCGCGCGTGCGTGCGCAATCAGCCCTTCCGCGCGCGCCAGCGCGACGACGCACGGCGCCAGCGCGGCAAGACCCCCGGCGGTCGCGGTCTGTATGGTCATCTGTCGCTGGAAACTCGCCACCGAGAGACCGCTCCCGCTGCGTGCCCAACCGGCGGTCGGCAGCACGTGATTGGTGCCGCTGGCGTAATCACCCAGCGATTCCGCCGTCCATGCGCCGATGAATACGGAACCCGCGTTGGTGATTTGCGGCAACAACTCGCGTGCGTCTGTCACCTGCAACAGCAAGTGCTCGGGCGCGTAGGCATTGCTTGCCGCTATCGCCTCGTAGACGTCGCCAACCAGAATCGCGCGCGCATGCAGCAGCGCTGCCGCGGCGATCTCGCGCCGGGGCAACGTGCTTATCTGCGCGTTCAATGCCTGCTCGACCGCATCGATCAAAGCCACGGAATCCGTGACGAGCAACACCTGCGAATCCGGACCATGCTCCGCCTGGGCAAGTAGATCGGCAGCGATCCATTCGGGGTTGGCGCGGCAATCCGCAATCACCAGTACTTCGGAAGGACCAGCGAGCATGTCGATGGCGACGCCATCGCGCAGCGCGGAAACCTGGCGCTTGGCTTCGGTCACCCACGCATTGCCGGGCCCAAACAGCTTGTCGCAGCGCGGCACCGACTCGGTGCCGAAGGCCATCGCCGCGATCGCCTGCGCGCCGCCGAGCTTGAACACGCGCGTCACGCCGCACATCGCCGCCGCGACCAGCGTCAAGGCGTCCGCGCGCGCATCGGCGCACGGCGGAGTGCACATCACGCGCTCCGGGCAACCGGCAAGCGCCGCAGGCACACCCAGCATCAACGCGGTGGAAGGCAGCGGCGCGCTGCCGGCGGGCACGTAAAGCCCCACCGTCCGTATCGGACGCGCCATACGTTCGCAAACCACGCCAGGCGCGGTCTCCAGGGAGTAGTCGGCTTGCATGCCGGCGCGATGAAAGGCTTCGATCCGGTCGTGCGCGTCACGCAACGCCTGCTTGAGTTCCTGACCCACACTGGATTGCGCCGCTTTGAACTCATCGGCCTGCACTTCAATACGATCAAGTTCAACACCATCGAGGCGCCGAGTCAGCGCGCGCAGGGTGCTGTCGCCGTCGGCGCGCACCTGCGCAAGCAGGCGCGCCACATCAATGCCCAAATCTGCGGTGCCGGTGGCCTCCGGTCTGGCCAACGCCGCTCGCCGTTGCGCAACATCGAGCTGCCGCCAGTCGATGCGCTGCATGCGCGCCGGTGTCATGCCAGCATCCGTTCGACGGGCAGCACCAGCATCGAATGCGCACCGGCGCGCTTCATGCCTTCGAGCTGCGCCCAGTTCACGTCGCTCGGGCAAATCGCCTGCAGCGCTACCTCGTCCCCCTGCCCGTCCACACTCATCACGATTGCGTTTGATGCGAACGGCAACAGCGCGCGTACATTGTCGATGCAGGAGCGAGGTGCGCGCAGCATCAAGAGCCGCGTGTCGCGCACCGTGAGCACGGCCGAGACACGACGCACCAGGTCATCGAGCAGCTCGGCGCGAATGCCGGTCAGTGAATCCTCTGGTCCGACCAGCACCGCTTCGCTCTCGAAGACGGTGGCGAGTTCGCGCAAATGGTTGGCGGCCAGCGTCGCGCCGCTCGATACCAGATCGCAGATGGCATCGGCGGTGCCGAGGTTCGGCGCGATCTCGACCGATCCGGATAACTCGATAATTCTCGCGTCGACCTGCTCGCGCGCCAGCCACTCGGCGAGCAAGCGCGGATAGGTCGTCGCGATGCGCAGGCCCGCGAGGCTACGCGCGTCGTCGAAGGGCACTCGTTCCGGCGCCGCGATCGACAAGCGGCAACGTCCGAAACCCAGCGGCAGCAGCTCCACACAAGGAGCGTCGGCGCCGCCGATGCGCGCTGCAAGCGTTTGCTCCATGAGCACATTGCGACCAACAATGCCGAGATCGCATGCACCCTGCGCGATCAGCCCGGGGATATCGTCGTCGCGCACCAGCAAGAGGTCGATTGCGAAGGTTTCGCCGAAACAAAACAAACGGTCGCGGCTCTGGCGAAACGCCAGACCCGCCCGTGCCAGCAGCTCGCGAGCGGGATCGGCAAGTCGACCGGACTTCTGCGCCGCGATGCGCAGGCGGTTGCGCACCATCACCCGCCCCTCGTCCGGTCAAGTCCGAGCCGCTTCGCAGCAATCTGGTATCCGCTGCCAGTTTCGCCGAGACAACGCGCGACGCGCCCTATGGTGGTGACACTTACCGCCGTCGCGTCGTGGATCTCGCGATACGGCTCGCCTTTCAGCAAATGCGGAACTACTTGCCACCGATCCGCCAAGGCTTCGAGCTCGGCCGGCGTGCACAGATCACGCAAGAAAGCGCGAGCTTCGTCCATCGTTCGCAGCCGCGACAACGCGTTACTGAGGCCGTCCAGTGCCACAGATCGGTCGTAGGTCGCTACCTGCAATCGTCGTTTCATCACCGTTCCAATGTACTAATGCGCTATTACAATAACGCATTAATCGGCTCGGACGCAATACCGCAGATCAGCTTGTCACGCGCTCCTGACGAGCCGAGCCGAGCCCCCGCCGTCGAATTGGCTAAGACGACGCGGCGACGCGAAACTCGCGGATGCAGTCGCGACCGGCGTGCTTGGCAGCGTAAAGCGCCTCATCGGCACCGACAAACAACTCACGCATGGCGCTCGTGGCGGTCGCCGCTATGCTGCAAATGCCGAGACTGATGGTGACGTTGAGCACGCGCGATCCGATGTCAACGCGCAGGTCGCGTACACGACGGCGCAGCGCATCGGCGATGACATGCGCACGTTCGGCTGACCCATCCTCCAACACCACCATGAACTCCTCGCCACCCAGCCGCGCGAGCACGGCGTCGCTCGGCACAACCTCGCGCAGACACTGCGCCATGGCAACCAGAACAAGATCGCCCGCCGGATGTCCAAAATTGTCGTTGACGCTCTTGAAATGGTCGATGTCAAGAATGATCAGCGACGGCAAACCACCGCGCTCGCGATATCCCGAGAGCAGTGCGCCGAGCAGTTCGATCCCGTGAGCGCGCGTGTGCATGCCGGTCAACGAGTCGGTGATGCTGATCTGCCGCAGGCGCTCGGACTGCTCGGTGAGTTGCGCATTCGCGTCTGCAATGGCGCGGCCTTGCGACTCGATCTCGCCGGTCTTGTCGCGCAGCAGCCGGAACAGCCGCTGCATCGTCGCGTAGCGCCAGGCCAGCGCCGCCAGCGCCAACAACACCACCAGCGCAATCGCAAAACCCGCAAAGCGGGTCCGCTTGTCGCTCAGGAGTTTGATTTCCGCCAACACATTTTCCTGCTGCAACCGCTCGTTACGGTTGCGCTCATCGCTCAAGGCGAAGTTGGTGAGTAGCTCGCCCAGCTTGCCGGTTGCATTCGCGCCCAGCAACTCGTTGCGCAGTCGGAAGTGTTCGCGTCCCGCCTGCGCAGCCGCGAGGGGATTGCCCAGCACCTCGTACACGCGCTCCAGCGTTCCATAAACCTTGATCAGTCGATGCCGATTGGCCTCGCGAACATACTCAATGCGTGCCTTCTCAATTCTCGGGAGCGCAGCCAATGCATTCCCGCGAGCCAGCTCAAGCTCGCCCCAGCGAAAATCAACGTGCGCGCCAAGTGCTGCGGAACCGCTGCGCTGCGCAATTGCGGAAGCCTGCGCAAACGCTGCTTCCGCCTGCTCGTAGCGTTCGAGGTTGAGGTTGGCGCGGCCCACCTGCAACAAGCACGATCCGATGCGTGAGGGGTCGCCTGCTGCGCCGTGCAGCGCCAGCGCGCGCTCGGCCATCGGCAGTGCCTGGCGCGAATCTTCGCCGCCAAAGTCATTGAGGAACCCCGCGTAACCATTGAGTGCATCGGCGAGATCGAGATCAATCTTGCGTCGCTCAGCTTCTGCAAGCGCGGCGGCGTAGTGCTTGCGCGCCTCGTCGAACAACTCGATCTGATCGTAGAGGTTCGCCAGCGACAGCAGCGAGCGGGTGATGTCGGCGTCGGGCGAGACACGTCGCCGCAATTCGATCCCGCCCAACTCCTCGCGCAAGGCGGTCAGGTAATCGCCGCGGCGCCGTTCGAGTCGCGACAGCTCCGATAACGTGTTGGCTTCCGCGAGCTGATCGCCCAGTGCCTGGAAGCGCATCCGCGCGATATCCAGGTGTTCGCGCGCACGCTGCATCTCGCCCTTGGCGATCAATGCCTTGCCGAGGTTGGCGTTCGCTTCCGCCTCGTGTCGCGCGAGCGCGTGCCGGCTCGCAAGTTCAGCGCGCTGCTTCTCTTCGGCGATCACGGCGTCGAGCGAACCGTCGAGTCGAGCGCGCCGGGCACGCGATGCAAGCGCCTGCGCTTCGAGCTCGACGTCGTTGCAGTCACGCGCGGCCGCAGCTACTGCGCTCCAGGCGGGCTGCGCGAGTTCGTACGTCGTTGCGGTTTCAGCGTGGGTGCGGAGCTCGTTGCGCCGGGCTTCGGGCAGGCATGCGGCGCTGGCCTGCGTGGCCGCCAACAGGAGTGCATGCACGATCACCCACTGCGCGATGCGCTTGCCACGCATGATCCGAAAGCCCTGCCCCATCACCCATCACCCATCGCAGCATGCGGCAGCGCCACGCAAGCTGCAAGGGCTGGGCTTGATGACCACGCCGACAACGTGCGCTTGTCAGGAGATGATGCGCAGAGCGCCTGACTCGACCAGCGCCGTGATCGCCTGGATGTCCGCAGTCATCAGTCGATCGCGCGGCATGAACTCGATCGACTCGCGAATGATCTTGTTCGCCTTCGTCACCGCAGGCGCGGGGTGAAACTCGTCGCGCGTAGCAAGCGCCGCCGTGAGTGCGTCGAGATCGACTTCGAATGCCGAGCGATCCGGATGCGTCGGCCCTGGCGCATTGGTAATTTTTTCGGCCAGAACGTCGCGGTCGCCAGCACGCGCGAGCGCTCTCGCTGCATTGATCATGTCGCGCCGGTAATCGAGTGCTTGCGCGGCGGCGTAACACTCGAGCGCCAGCACCTGTCCCAGCTGCTCCGTCATCGCCAGCGCGTGCCGCGCTTCGTTGGCGCCCATCGACACATGATCCTCGGCGTTGGCCGACGTCGGAATCGAATACACGGACGCCGGATGCGCGCGCGTCGCGAGGTCGTTGACGAGCGCTGCGGCCGTGTACTGCACGATCATGAAGCCCGAATCGGTCGCGTCTTCGTTGCCCGTCAGGAAGGCGGGCAAGCCATCGTTGGTCGCGGGGTCGACCAGCTTGTTCAAACGCCGCTCGGAGATCGACGCCAGCACCGGGATCGATGTCTTGAGATAACTCATCACCAAGGCCAGCGGCATGCCGTGGAAATGACCCGCCGAAACGACTTGGTCTTCGATATGGTTGGGGCGCCCCGCCGCCTTTCCGCCAGCAAAAACTTCGTCATCCGGATCCGGGAAAACCAACGGATTGTCGGTTACGGCGTTCAACTCGATATCGATAACCCGGCACGCCTGCGCCCAGGCATCGCGCACCGCGCCGTGCACCTGCGGTGCACAACGCAGGCAGTACGCGTCCTGCGGCTGGTGCTTCTTGCCACCACGAAACGGTTGAAAGCGTGCGTAAAACGCCTCGCGGCCATGACGCTGGCTGGGTGGGACCCAGTCCCAGGCAATGTCGAAACGCTGCGATTGCTGCTCGGGAGTGGACCAGGCATCAACAGTCCAACTGCGGAAACGCGGCACCATGTGATACGGAATGCCGACCAGGTTCGAGCCATCGATCAGCTCGCGCAAATGGGCTGCAGACTCAACTTGGCCGGGATGCGGTCGCAGTGCGTGCACTTCCGGTCGCAAGGCACCGCTGCGACCTGCGAATGCGTCGAGCGTCATTGCCGCGGCAAGATCTGCGCTACGGATCAGGTATTCCATGCGATCCAGCGCCAGCACCGCGGTCGCCAGCATCTGCGCCGTACCGTTGTTCAAGGCAAGACCTTCCTTGAACGACAACTTCACCGGTTCCAGACCAACTTTCTTCAACGCATCTGCGCCACTCATGCGCTCGCCATCGACGAAGGCTTCACCGCCTCCAAGCAATACGATCGCCAGATGCGATAGCGGCGCGAGATCGCCGCTGGCACCAACCGACCCCTTCTCCGGAACGACCGGCGTGACGTCGCGATTGAGCAGCTCCGTCAACGCCTGCAAGGTGCTGACCCGAATTCCGGAATGGCCGCGCAACAGCGTGTTGATGCGAATCGCCAGCATCGCCCGCACTACCTCGCGAGAGAATGGTTTTCCGACGCAGACCGCGTGGGTGATGATCAGGTTTTCCTGCAACTCCTCGAGCAGGGAAATGGCGTGCTCTTCGCGGCCATTTTCCGGCAACTCGTCGCGCACCCGATGCGCGCCGAGCAGCTTATCGGCGTTGCTGCCAAAGCCCGTTGTAACGCCGTAAACCGGCTCGCCGCGACGCACCTGCGTGGCCAGGAAATTCGCCGCCTTATCGACGCGCGCCAAGGCATCGGCGTGCAAGCTGACACTGCTCTCGGCGGCGATATCGGCGACATCACGCCGGGTCAGGCGGGTTCCGTCCAGTTCGATCGTTGATCTCAACATCACGTGGGTCCTGTCCGCAATCGCTCATTCTCGACTATTGCGCGTCCTCGGGCCAACGTCGCTAGCCTGTAGAATCGCGGCACTTTGATCCTTGGAGGTGCCATGCGCGCCCTGACCTGCCTGATCCTGGCAACCCTCTTGACCAGCACTTTCG
>JBKJND010000237.1:0-3280 GCA_046596095.1 Ahniellaceae bacterium
CTCGCATGGTTTCATTGGAAGGGAGCGCGGCACCCGGCATCACTTGAGCTGCTCGTTGCTGGCGTCCGCCAACGACGAGATGCAGCGCGACGATCACTACGACAGCCAACGTGCCGCCGGCGACCTTCTCGATGGTGCAACCATCGGGCGGCGCGCTGCGGAGAAAGCATTGGCGCGCCTCGGCGCACGCAGCCTGTCCACTCGCGAATGCCCCGTGCTGTTCGTGCCCGAGCTGGCGCGCGGCATCATTGGCCACCTGCTCGGCGCGGTGTCGGGCGGCGCGCTTTATCGCGGCGCAACGTTTCTGGCGGATTCGCAAGGCCAGCAGGTACTGCCGGCGTGGCTGTCGCTGATCGAGCGACCGTGGATCGCGCGCGGCCAGGCCTCGGCCAATTTCGATGGTGAAGGCGTGGCCACGCGCGAATCGCCGCTGGTCGAGCAAGGCGTGCTCGCGCGTTACATCCTGTCGAGTTATTCGGCGCGCAAGCTCGGGCTCGCCACCACCGCCAACGCCGGCGGGGTGCACAATCTTGAAGTCACCACCAACGGTCCGGACTTTGCCGGCATGCTGGCCGAGCTCGGCACGGGTTTGCTGGTGACCGAATTGATGGGGCAGGGCGTGTCGATCGTGACCGGCGATTACTCGCGCGGCGCGGCCGGCTTCTGGGTCGAGCAGGGTCAGATCGTCCACGCCGTCGGAGAAGTCACCATCGCCGGTCACTTGCGCGATATCTGGAACGGGATTCGCCTCATCGGCAGCGACATCGACCGGCGTGGCTCGATCCTCACGGGTTCCATGCTGATCGAGCGCATGACCGTGGCGGGCGCTGAGCCGACGCAATAGTTACCGCTGGCACTGGCGCCGCGACTGCCTGTGCCTTATTTCATCAGGCTGCACTCAACTGTTTTGCATCGGAGCATCCCGTGAACGAAACCATCGACGCTGCAACTAACGCCCCGACTGCGGCCTTCAGCGCCGAAGAACGCAACTGGGCCATGGCAGCGCACCTCGCGTCGCTGGTGCTCGCACTGCTCACGAGCTGGTTCTTCGGCGTCGGCGGCGCGATCGGCGCGCTCGCGATCTGGCTCATCAAGCGCGACGACTCGGTGTTCGTCGCGCAGCATGCCAAGGAGGCACTCAACTTCAACGTCACCATGGCGTTGATCGCTTTGCTGCTCATCGGCCTCACGTTGTTCACGCTAGGCCTCGGACTTATCGTGACCGTTCCCGCAGCGATCGCGATCGGGATTGCGTGGTTTGTCTGCACCATCATCGCCGCCATGCGCGCCAAGGAAGGCCTGTCCTACCGCTACCCCTTCGCACTCCGCCTGTTCTGACTCGCAGCGCAACAAGGCGTGCCTGCGAGGTGCGGGACGCAGTCGACGCGCCGACAGTCGCAGCCCTCCGGTGGTGACGCGGGCATCTTCAGCGTCTTTCCGCGCGTGGGCGAACCGACCCCGTGATCTGCGGACTGCACCGACTCCACCCAATCAGAGGTCACTCATGCAGCGTTTTTCGCGTCATTGTTTTCTGTTGTCCGTCATGTTGACACCTGTGCTGCTGGTGGCACCGCTCGCGGCGCGCACGCCGCAAGCAGAGGCCGCGCTTGCGCGCGCACGCGCCGGCGACATTGATCGCGCCGTCGAACTGGCGGAGTTCGCGACGCAGGCGGCCCCCCGCGATGCCGATGCGTGGTTCGTGCAGGGTCAGATTCTGTGTTCGCAGGCGCAGTCCGGGTCCAAGCTCAAGGCCCTGGGCCGCGCCCGGCGTTGCCGCGATGCATTTGTGCAAGCAGTCGCGCTCGACCCCGTGAGCTTCGATGCCAACGTCGGGCTCATGCAGTTTTTCCTGCAGGCACCGGGCATTGCCGGTGGCGACGACGGCAAAGGCAACGCCGTGATCGCTGCGACACGGGCTCGTGCGCCAGCGCTGCACGCGTTCCTGATGGGCCTCAAGGCTTCCATGGCGAAAGACCTCAAGACGACCGAACAGCAGTACTTGCGCGCAGTGCATCTGGCACCCGACGAGGCGCGCTATCGCTCGTCGCTTGTCGCGGGCTACGCGGCGGAGAAACGTTATGCGGATGCGTTTGGCACCGTCGACGCGGGCCTGGCCCGCAAGCCGGAGGATGCGTTGCTGCGCTTTCAGCTCGCGCGCACCGCTGCGGTTTCGGGACAGCGTCTGGATGAAGGTCTCGGGCATCTGGACGCGCTCGCCGCGCAGGCATCACTGCCGCCTACGGTTTCGCGTGGCGGGATCGCGTTCCGTCGCGGCATGCTCCTGGCAAAGCTGGGGCGCAAGCCGGAGGCCCGGGTCGCTTACGTCGCCGCCAAGCGATTCGACGCGCGTCTGGCGCGCGAAGTCGACCCGGAACTCGCGAAACTCTGACCAACACCTGATCACCCCCCGGATTTCACACCGCATGGACGCGCGGTGCCGAGTGCGTGCGTCATGCTTGCTGCGGAATTGCCACGACGGGCGGGAACAACATGACTATTTCCAGGAGCAGCTGGCTGTTTTTCGCGCTCGGGCTGTTGATCGGCGCAGCGGGCATGGCGGCTTACGCGTTCGGGCGCTGGAATATCGAGAACGTAAGGATCGAGACGGCGCGCGCGAATACCCATCTTGACCTGCTGGAGCGCTGGCAACGCCGCGACGATTCCGCGCGCGATTTCGTGCGTGGCGAGGCACAGGCGGCGCTAGGCACCCTCGCAGCTTTCGACGACCTGTCGTTTTCCCAGTGCGTCAATCGCCGAAAAGTGCTGGAACGCGCCAGCGTGATGCCGGAACTGACCCGCGGCGATGACTCGGCATCGGTCACCGCCGCGAAGCTTCTGTCGCGTCATCGCGCGGGTGCTTTCGTGTGCGAACGCGGCAAGGGGCCGTAAATCAGCTGAGGCGATCGACAGCGTAGCGGGCGAGGTCGGCGAGGGGTTCCGAGTTGATGCCCGATTCGCCAAGCGCGGTGAGCGCAGCCGTACGTTGCACAAGCGCGTGCTCGCGTGCGCCGTCGATGCCGAGTAATCCTGGGTAAGTGGGTTTGGCGGACGCTGAAGCATCGCTCGCGGTCCGCGCTGGTACCGTTACAGCTTCCCCGTATCACGCAGCCTACCGAATGCCCAGCCTCACATGGCCCGAAATCCGGAGCAAAGCCACGGCGTTCGCCAAGGACTGGGCAGGCGTGAGTTCGGAGCGAGCCGAGGCGCAGACCTTGGCGAACGCCGTGGCTTTGCTCCGGATTTCGGGCCATGTGAGGCTGGGCATTCGGTAGGCTGCGTG
>JBKJND010000279.1:0-3068 GCA_046596095.1 Ahniellaceae bacterium
CGCCGCCGCCGCCGATATCCTGGACGTCTCGCCAGCTCCCGCACCCTTGCGCGCTGCCTTGCAGGACGCATGGCAACAACATCCCACGTATCGTGCCACCGAGGCGCGGTTGACAGCGGCCCGCGCACGCCTCGATGCCGCCGGTCAGCCGCTCTACAACCCGCAGATTGACCTCGATGCCGAAGAGGAAGGTCCGGACCGCACCGCAACCGCGGGGCTCAGTCTTACTCTTGATGTAAGCGGCAAGCGCCGCGTGCGTCGTGATGCGGCGAGCGCGCGGTTGACCGTCGCCGAGGCGCGAGCCGGCCTCGTCCGTCGCGATTTCATTCGGCAGTGGTTCAATGCTTTTTTCGATTTGAGCGCCGCCGATCAGCGCGTGCAAACCGGAGAGCGTCGCCTGGCGCTCTTGACGCGCTTCATCGAACTTGCCGAGCGTCAGTTTGCGGTGGGGGACATTTCGGGCCTGGATCGCGACGTTGCACTGCTTGCCCGCGACGAAGCCGAAGCTGAGCAATCGCGCCTCGCGGCCGAGCATGCAGAGGCTTCGGCACGTTTTCGCACGGTAGGCGGAGACCCGTCGCTGGCGCTGGGTCTCGCGCTACCTGACCAGGCACCGCCCATGGCCATTGCAACGCTCGACGAAGCGGGCTTGCAGCAGTTGCCGGAGTGGCGCATCGCCGAAGCGGACGCATTGGCCGCAGAACGCGACGTCGCGGTTGCCAGTCGCAATCGCAAGACGGATCCCACGATTGGTGTGCGCGGCGGTCGCATCGATTACGGCAACGTATCCGACAACATCATCGGCGTGTCCGTCAGCGTGCCTATGTTCGTTCGCAATAGTTATGCAGCCGAAGTGGTTGCCGCGCGTGCCGATGCAGAGGCTGCCTTTGCCGATGTCGAGCGAACGCGGGCAGAGCTCGCTGCAGAGCGACGCCGGATCGTCGACACATACGAAGCGACGAGAGCCGCCTGGAGCCGCTGGCAAGGTAGCCGTGGCACAAATATCGACAAACGCGTGCAGCTGCTCGAGCGCCTGTGGCGCGAGGGCGAGCTGTCGACTTCGGATTATTTGCTGCAACTCAATCAGACCCTCGACACGGCACTGGCTGGCGCTGACCTGGAAGCCAGGCTGTGGCGCAGCTACGCCGACTACCTCGCCACCAGCGGACAGCTCGAGATTTGGGCCGGCCTGGAGCGCACCCCATGAGAGACATTTCGATGAAACAGTTCCGATGGCTGTCCCCGCTGCTTGGCTTGGCCTTGTCGGTGAGCATGATGGCTTGCTCGAAGTCATCCGATAACGCTCCGACTCAAGCTGCGAAAGCCGAATCTCCAGCCGCCGAACACCCGGATGAGGGCGACGCCGACCATGACGAAGGCACGGAGGGTTCCGAACACGCCGATGCAGACGAACACGGCGGCGAGGAAGCAGGCGCCGCTGAACCCGTGAAAATGGATGCTGCCGCGCTTCAAGCGGCCGGCATTCGACTGGAAACGTTGCAACCTTCGTCCCCAAGCGAGGAACTGCGCGCGCCCGGCGAAGTCGTCGACAGTGCCTATGGCACGACACTGGTGACACCGCGTGTTGCGGCGCTGGTCGTACGTCGCCACGCGCGCCTGGGCGATGAAGTTCGCGCGGGCGCGCCGCTGGTGACGCTTTCCAGCGTGGAGGTGTCGGACGCCCAAGCAGAACTCCGTATCGCCGAGCAGGAATGGAAGCGCGTATCGGCACTCGGACCCGAAGCCGTAGCCGGCCGCCGTATCAACGAGGCCAAAGTCGCGGTCGATCGAGCTCGGGCGACGGCGCGCGCTTACGGGCTTGCGGGCGCGGCTGCCGGGCCCACCAGCGGCGAGTTCACGCTGACGGCGGCGCACGACGGCCGCATCACGGAAGACGACTTCGTCGTCGGCCAACGCATCGAGCCGGGCAAGACTCTCTTCCGGCTGGTCGACGAATCGACCGTCTGGGTCGACGCGAAACTGGCCTCGGGCACGGTATCGCGCATCGAACCCGGAAGTCCCGCAACCATTGTCGCCGGTAACCAGCGCATGGTCGGCAAGGTGTTGCACAGCGCTCATCGCACGTCGGAGTCGACGCGCAATGCATCGGTGCGCATAGAAGTCGCCAACAACAAGGATCTGTTGCACGGCGGCGACTACGTCGACGTTTATTTCGAGGCGACTTCTGCCGCCAACCGACCGGGCTCGACCACCACCGAACTCGCGGTGCCCAGCGACGCCATCGTGCAACTCGAAGGCCAAACAGTCGTATTCCGACGCAACGCGGCCGGAGCACTCGAGCCTGTGGACGTGCGTCCAGGCGAAGTCATTGGCGATCGCACAGTGATTCGCGATGGCCTCAGCGCTGGCGACACCGTCGTGGTCACAGGCGCGTTCGCGGTCAAGTCGCAGTTGCTCAAGTCGAAATTGGGAGAGGGTCATGCGCACTGATCCCTTGCGTATCGCGCGCTGGAGGACGACATGCTGAATCGCCTGGTCGAGTTCTCGCTCCGCTACAAATTCCTGGTGCTGATCATCTTCGCGGTGGTGGCGTTTCTCGGCATCAACGCGGTACGCACCGTACCCATTGACGCCTTTCCCGATGTGACTCCGGCGCAGGTGAACGTCTACACCGAGTCGCCGGGGCTCGCTGCCGAAGATGTGGAATTGCTCTTGACCACGCCCATCGAATCCGCGCTAGCGGGCCTGCCGAAGGTGCAGGAAATCCGTTCGGTGAGTCTGTTTGGACTCTCGTATGTCGCGGTGTTCTTTAAAGACGACATGGACATCTACTTCGCGCGTCAGCTGGTCAACGAACGTCTGCAGGAGATCGGCGATCGGCTGCCCGACGGCTACGGCAAGCCGAGCATGGGGCCCAATACATCGGGTCTCGGGCAGGTGTACTGGTACACGGTCGAGCGCGCGCCTGGTGTTTCCAAGGACCAGGTGACCGACATGGATCTGCGCACCTGGCAGGAGTGGACGGTGCGCTTGATCCTGCGCACGGCTCCGGGCGTTGACGACGTGACGTCATGGGGGGGCGGCGAGCGCGAGTTCCAGGTGCAGAT
>JBKJND010000041.1:0-2684 GCA_046596095.1 Ahniellaceae bacterium
CCCGCGCAGGCTGCAGTCGTTCGGCGAGGCCGAGCAGACGTTGGCGCCGCTGTCGGCCGTGGTGTCGACGGTAAACGTCGCCGCGTCGACGCGGGCCGCGCAACAGAGCAGCAGACAAGCATGCAACAGGTTCGACGGACGCATGGCAGTTCCTCGTTGAGTGATCTCACCCTTTAGAACCCGGAAACACCTGGGTTCCCGCCAGACTGGTCGTCAGCCCGCGCGAGACGTGAGCAGAATCGAGTTGATCGCGTCGATGCTGCTCCGCCGATCGCGCGCCTATACTGCCCCGCATGCCAATCGTTTCGAACACGCATGGGTGAAGTCACGCAGCTGCTCGAGCGGGCGCGCGGCGGTGAAGTGGGCGCGTGGGACGAGGTCGTGGCGCTGATCTACGACGACCTCCGGCGCATCGCAGGCGCGATGCTCGGGGGCCAGCGCAGCGCCACGCTCAATGCGACTGGCCTGGTGCACGAGTGCTATCTGAGGTTGCAAAAGAGCGGCGCGGCGGGTGTTAGCGATCGCGCGCATTTCCTTGCGCTCGCGGCGCGCGCAATGCGGCAACTGCTGCTCAATCACGCGCGCGAAAAACTCGCGAATAAACGCGGCGCGGGTGCCACGCACGTTGAACTCGACCCCGAGCAGGCGGCGGTTGAGAGCGAGAGCGAACAGCTGCTCGCCATCGATCAGGCCTTGCAGCGTTTGTCGCACGAGGACGAGCGCATGGTGCGCGTGGTCGAGTGCCGCATCTTTGCCGGTTTGAGCGAATCCGAAACTGCCGAAGCGCTTGAATTGCCCCTGCGCAGTTGCCAGCGCCTGTGGGCGGACGCTCGTTCCCGCCTTGAAGTGCTTTTGGCCGCCTGAGCGCATATGGCCGCATCGTAATCGCCCGCCCTCCGACTGCTTGAGCAGGGCGCGCGCTTCGAAGGCGCGATGTTTCGTAATCTGCTGCGCACCCGCGAAGTCGAACTCGATCCCGGCATGCGCTTGGGTGTGTTCAAGCTGGTGCGCGAGATCGGGCGTGGCGGCATGGGCGTGGTCTGGCTCGCCGAGCGCGACGAGGGCGAATACCGGCAGCAAGTCGCGATCAAGTGCATCATCGATCAACGCAGCGAGCAGGGCGCCGAGTTGTTCCGACGCGAACGACAGATTCTTTCCGAGTTGCGTCATCCGAGCTCGGCAAACTATCGGTCCCGACACGAGACTGAAGTCTGTTCAGCATGACATTGGCGGGTTTCGCCACTGTTCCGGGTTCCTATGCTTGTGACCGCATTTGGGCGGTCCTGCCAGCACCGGAACCCACCATGCGCTACGCCCCGCAACACCTTCGCCTGTTTGCTGCTGTCGCCATCGCGGTCGCGGCGCCATCGATGGCCGCCGATCTCAGCGCGGACTTCAATCGCTTTCTCTCGAAGGGTTCGCCCGAGATTCCGAGGGAGTCGGGTAGTACGACTCGAATCGGGCCGTTGGCGACGGGCGACTTCGATTGCGATGGCATACCCGATCTCGCCATTGGCGACGAGGACAGCAGCATTCTTGAAGCCGGCGGCCTCGCTCACGGATCGGTGAGTATTGCATTTGGCGCTCGATTCACCGCGTTTCGGGCAGGCGGCCAGCTCGTCAACCAGAGCACGAGTGGCGTCATTGGCGGACCCGAACAGGACGATTTCTTGGGTACCGCCTTGTCGGCGGACGACTTTGATGGCGATGGCTGCACCGACCTTGCCATCGGTGTGCCGGGAGAAGACGACGGCAACACCTCCAACAGTGGCGGCGCCAATGTACTGCCGGGCTCTCCGGCAGGCTTGAGCGGCACCAACGATGTGTTCGTTCCGGGCGCGGAAGCCGCGCCTACCGGTCATACCGCAAATCACTCCAAGGGCGAGTCACTGGTGTCGCTCAACAACTGGACGTCAACCGGCTCGCAACCATTTCTGGCGCTGAGCGCACCAGGGCATTCGCCTGGAACGCAGCTCAGGGCAGGTGGAGTTGCGGTCCGGCGCAGCGGCACCGCGACGCTCTCGTCCGCCGTGGCTTTCGTTACCCGCAGTGATTTTCCCGGCGAGATCGATCGTTTTTTCGGCGGATTCGGGGCGACTCTAGCCGCTGGAGACTTCAACAATGACGGCTTCGGCGATCTGGTCGTGCAGAGTCACAGCGACGGCTGCGTAACGCCGTCGGTAACCCCGTCGCTTTGCACAGACTTCAAGGGTTACCTGTGGGTCGTTTACGGTGCTTCGGCAACAGCGGGTTTCATGTACGAAAAAATCACGCAGAATTCGCCCAATGTCCCGGGTTTCGAGGAGGAACGTGATCGCTTTGGCGAGGCCCTGGCGGTCGGCGATTTCAACAACGATGGCAGGGACGACCTCGCGGTGGGCGCGCCGGGAGAAGGGACCACCAACACGACGGCCTCCGGTACCGTCACCATCCTGTATGGAGCTGCAAATCGCTTGCTCGCCAATACGGCGTCCAGCATTGCTTTCGACCAATCGGATTTCGGATTTCTGGTCGAAACGAACGACCTGTTCGGCGCGGCGCTCACCAGCGGCGACTTCAATCGGGATGGATTCGACGACCTCGACATCGGTAGTTCGGGAGAACAGGTCGGTAGCATCGTGGGGGCCGGCCGGGTCTTCGTGGTGTACGGATCCAGCAGCGGCATCGACACGTCAGTCACAAAG
>JBKJND010000106.1:0-9583 GCA_046596095.1 Ahniellaceae bacterium
ATGCTGATTGTCGGCGTCGAGACGCCCGCAGGCCAGACGCACTACATCGCCGCAGCGTTTCCGTCCGCTTGCGGCAAGACCAATCTTGCGATGCTCATTCCTCCGGAGTCGTATCTACGCGCCGGTTGGAAAGTATGGACCGTGGGCGACGATATCTGCTGGATGACACCCGGCAGCGATGGCCGATTGTGGGCGATCAATCCCGAGGCGGGATTTTTCGGCGTGGCACCGGGGACCAGCGCCGCCACCAATCGCAATGCGCTCGACATGCTCGGGCGCGACGCGATCTTTACCAATGTGGGAGTCACGGCCGACAATCAGCCGTGGTGGGAGGGTCTGCCGGGCAAGGCGAATCTCGATTGGAAGGGCCACGCGCACAGCAGCGATGCAAACGGGGCCGCGGCGCATCCAAACTCGCGATTCACCGTCAGCGCGCGGCAATGCGCGAGCTGGACCGAGCGCGCCGAGGACCCTGAGGGCGTGCCGATTTCGGCGATCGTGTTTGGCGGGCGGCGTGAATCGCTGGTACCACTGGTGTTCGAGGCGCGCGACTGGACGCACGGTGTTGTCGTCGGCGGTTCCATGGCGTCCGAGACGACCGCGGCAGCGACGGGCGCCGTGGGCGTGGTGCGGCGCGATCCGATGGCGATGAAGCCGTTCTGCGGCTACAACTTTGCCGATTATTTTGCGCACTGGTTGTCGTTCGATGTTGAAGGCGCAAAGTTGCCGAAGGTTTTTCACGTCAACTGGTTTCGCAAGGACGCGGAAGGCCGCTTTCTGTGGCCCGGCTTTGGCGACAACTTGCGCGTGATCGAATGGATGCTCAGGCGTATCGACGGGGACGTCGACGCGATCGATACGCCCATCGGTTATCTGCCGCAGCCGCAGGATCTCAATCTCGAAGGTATTGACCAGGGCACGAACGTTGTCGACGAGCTACTCGCTTTCGACGACGCGGGCTGGCGCGCCGAGCTCGACGCGATTGGCACGTTTTTCGATGAGTTCGGTGCAAGGATGCCGCCGATCCTGCGCGACGAAGTACGCACCATGCGTACCCGGCTCGAGCCGGCCCGCGCCGCCGCGTAGGGACCATCCACGGGGCGAGCGAGAGGGATTTCAAACCATTGGACGGCTATTGGCATCCGAAGTGTTGCCATGCATGCTGCCGCCAACGCCCACGTGGGTACCCAGCGCTTGTCCGCGCCGCGCCGCCTTTCGCAAACCTGATTGCCGCACGCGTCGACCCTGATCGAGTAGACGTAGACGCTGCGGCGCGCGGCGACGTCAGCGCATTCCAGCGGCTGTATAGGCGCCACGCCGGCCGTATTTGGCTGGGCGGAGCCGCGTGTGCAGCTGCGCGCTGCGCTCGGTGCGCATGCGAGGCTGGTGGTCGTACGCGCTTCAAACACTCGACTGCAGCTCGCAGTGGTGCGCATCAGCAACGCCACACTGGGCGTGCTCGGCCTCGACAGTGTGTCGGGCAACGTCGACATTGCGGCGACGCCGCTGCGCAATGCCCGCTGGAATATCCAATCACTGGGCGGGGATGTCGATCTTCGCAACCTCGAGTTGGATCAAGTCGCGATTACCGCCGATACGTTTTCAGGTGTCATCGAGTTGGGTTCTGGCCGGACACAGCGCGGGACAGCAGCGGCTGCCGACCGGCGCCCCGGTCAACTGCGGCTCAACCCACGCAGTGCGCACGCGCGCATCGTGTTCGAATCCTTCAGCGGAGACATCCGCATCCACCGCCAACCCGAGGGAACCACTCAAAAAAAAACGGCCCCGTTGCCGGGGCCGTTTGAAGGTGCAAATGAGTGGTGAAACCGGGTACCCGATGTGCTGGGTACCCGTGCCGCTTAGAAGCGCTGGCTGTACTGCATGTACCAGAAACGGCCTGGCACTTCGTACTGCGGATCGAACGAGTTCGCGAAGGTCTCGGTTGCCACCGGCGGATCCTTGTCGGTGAAATTGTTGATACCGACAGCGATCTTGCCGTTCCACGGGGCATTCCAGGAGAACTGGATGTCGTGGTAGGTGGTGCCGCCGATCTGGTTCGACAACACGCCGTCCCCGTTGGCGCCGTCCGGGTCATTGCAGAGAAGGTCGAACGCAGCCGAGATTCCCTGCACGCCGCATTGCTCTTCGTCCTGCCTCGAGTAATAACGCAGGCCGTACGACGCGCCCCAATCGCCCAACTCCCAACGCAGGTTGAAGTTGGAGCGCAGGCGCCAGTAATTGTCACGGTCGAAGTATTCACCGACGATGTTGTCTTCCGGATCGCCTTCGAACGCCTGGACCACGTACTTGGACATGTAGGCGTTATCCCAGACCAGCGAGAACTGGCCGAAGGAGAACTCGGGCAAGCGGTAGCTCGCCGTGAAGTCCCAACCTTCCACTTCGATCTGGCCGAGGTTGAGGCCAGCCGAGAGCAGGCCGATGATCGAGCCATCCGGTCCGCGAGTGATAAGCCCGCACGCGCCCTGGTTACCTTCACGGATGCACTGGTCGGCAATGGTCTGACCGCCCAACCCGCCGATGAAGCCATCGATCTTGATGTTCCACCAATCCAGGGAAAGGTCCAGGCCCTCGACATAACCCGGGCTGTACACCACGCCCAGGGTCTTGTTGATGGCAAACTCAGGCTGCAGGTTCTGGTTGCCGCCAACCGTGATACGAATCTGCGAGTTGCCCTGGTCGTAGCCGCCAGCCGGCACGCCGGCAGCGATGCAACGCTGCTGCTGCGCCAGGGTCAACCCCGCGAACAGGTTGCCTACGGGAGCCCTGGAGCAAGGATCGCTCAGCCGTGGGAACGAGTCGGAAACGCCCTGGAACAGCTCACTGATTGCCGGCGCGCGGAAGCCTTCCGCATAGTTGCCGCGGAACAGCAGGTCGTCGATCGGCTTCCACTTGAAGCCGGCCTTGTTGTTGGTGGTGTCGCCGAAGTTCGAGTAATCCGAATAGCGGCTGGCCAGCGAAATCTCGAGCAGCTGAGCGAACGGAACGTCCTTCAGGATCGGGATGTTGAGCTCGAGGTAATACTCATCGAGAGAGTAGCCACCCGCAGTCCCCTTGCGGCCGTTGCCCGTCGTGTTGCCACCGGCGACGATCGCGTCAGGCTCGTCGAAGCCCTGTTCCTTGCGATATTCGTAACCTGCCGCAAACGCCAGCGGGCCTGCCGGCAGTTCGAAGACGTCGCCCGTGATATTGGCGAAATAATTCACCATCTCGTAGCCGGAGGAGTCGTGACCCGTGAAGGTCGAGAACGCCAGCGCCTCGGGAGTGAGGCTGCCGTCTGCGCCGAGCAGGTTGATCGGTACGCAGCCCGAGATGATCGAGGCCGGCGTGCTGCCCGAGGCCGGCGTGCCGCAACGGAGCACGCCACCCGCGTCGCGGAACGACGGACCAATCGCCTGACGCAGATTGAGCAGGTTGAACTGGCCGTTCTCCGTGTCGTTCTGCTCGGAGTCGGTATAGGTATAACCCGCGTCCCACGAGAAGCCACGATCGAAGAAGTCGAAGCTGCCCTCGAAGGTGCCATTGAACGCAAACGAATCGACGTTCTGCTCAAACAGGCGGCCGCCGGTCTCGACCGCGCGACGCTGCACGCGGCTCACGGGCAAGCCGAACGGATTGAAGAAGCTCTGCGGGCTGATCGACAGGGTGCGGGCGACGGCACCGGCGCCAGGGCCAGTACCGAGCACGATCGGAATCGCGGCCAGCAGCTGCTCCGACTTGCGCTCGTTGTACACCGCCATGGTGGTGAAGCGCAGGTTGTCGCTGAAGTTGTAGGAACCGCTGGTGAAAATCGACGTGCGCTCTTGCGGCGTCAACAGATAGTTGAGCGGCGCAAAGTTGAAGAAGTCGCCCGGAATGGCAAATGTGCGGAAATTGGTGCCGCTCTGACCCGGGTTGTAGGTGAACTGTCCGGGCAGGCCGTTAGGCTGGTTCTGCACTCCAGCACCCGTGTTGGTCGCATTGCGGCAGGCCGCCAGGTTGGCGTCAAACGTGCCGCGGCAGACCTGGAAGCGGCCGAATGGCGAGGTCGACGAGCCAAAGGTGACGCCGGTGCCGAATTGCGGCTCGGCCGAAATTTCGCGATCGCCGGCAAACACCGGATCTTCCTGCACATAGGCCGCCGTGAACATCAGCGAGCCTTTCTCGGTCGAGGTGCCAATGGTGAAGTCGTAGGACTGACGCATGCCGTCCCCGTCTTCGAATTCGCCGACCTCGAGGTTGGCTTCCGCGCCGTCGTAGTCGGTACGCAGAATCACGTTGACCACGCCCGCGATCGCGTCGGAACCGTAGATCGACGAGGCGCCGTCTTTCAGCACTTCGATGCGCTCAACCGCTGCCGACGGGATGGTGTTGAGGTCGACGGAGCCGCCGAGGCCGGTGCTTGAGACCCAGCGATGGCCATTGACCAGCACCAGGGTGCGGTTGGAGCCGAGGTTGCGCAGGCTGACCTGCGTTTCGCCGTTACCGCCGTTGTTGAACGTGGAGTTCAACGCCGAGCCGTTGGTGGTGATGTTCTGGATGACGTCGCCGATCGAGGTGAGACCGGTAGCCTTGATGTCTTCCTTCTCCAGCGTGAAGACAGGCTGCGAGGTTTCGATGTCGACGCGCTTGATGCGCGAACCGACGACCGTGATGGTGTCGAGTTCCTGTTCGTCCTGCGCGATGACCGCGGTGCTTGCGACCATACCGGCCGCGGCGCCGAGCGTCAGTGCAAGGCGGACAGCCTTGGACAGCTCATTATTGATGAAACTCATTTGCACTCTCCAACGTCAGAGTTATTTGTGGGTGGAACTGTGGGTGAATCTTGTGAGGGCACCGCGATCTTCCATCCGTGGAAGCGACAAAAAACAGGCCACCTGAACCCTTGGCTACCGCCGATAGTAACAACAAATTAACCTAGGGGGAACCCTTGGGCTTGAATTGTCACAAAGGAGTGTTTTAACTTGAGCGTCAAGGACTTGCGACAGAAAACACGGCTCATTGCGAGCCGGCGCGCCCAAGTTGCCTTAACTTTTTTTTTACGCGGTGCGAATGTGGGCCATCCGTTGGCACAGGCGTGAACGCACATGGCTCAAGCCGGCGCCCAATGTGGGGCTCAAAACAGGCGGCTCATAGCAGAGGCAAAAGCCAGAGGCTCAAAGCAGAGGCTCAAAGATCCTGACGGTATTGCACGTAGGGCGTGCGTTCTTCGCGCACTTTGGCGGCCTGCGCGGGATCCGCCAGTGGCGCATCCGGGCGCGACAATTCGCGCGCGCCAACGGTCAGTTCTCCCTGCCAGGGGGTGCGCCACGACACGCCCAGATCGAGCGCGGTCAGGCCCTCGTTGGCGCGCAACGGTGATGAGGGCACAATGCGCTGTCCGATGACGGTGCCCGACAGGGAGCCGCGCGTGATACCAAAGCCGAGCACGGTTTGTTCTGCTTCAACGCGCGGCGCAGAATTCAGCGAAGCGGCGTCAAGCGACGAGCTGGCGCTCAACCGACCGCGGCTGCCCATGAGGTGCACCGAGACAGACGAATTCACGCGCCAGTCGCCGCGCACAGCGATGTCGCGCGAACGCACTTCAACGGTGCTTCCAGCCAGCGCGGCTCCGCTGCGCAAACTATCGTCCAGCAGCCAGACGGGAAGCGAACCCAGAGGGTTCAAGGAGTCGATGAGTGGGGCCACGGAGTTTGAAAGTCCGGCCGTCGCGATAAGCGAAACGGGGCCGCCGACCCACTGGAGGCCTGCGCGCAGTTGCGCGTCACGACCCTGCGCCTCACGACTGCGGGCAAGCGCAGCGGCGGCTACGCATTCGGCGCTGTACGCGCGCGTGTTGGCGGGGTTGCCGGATGACAACGCGCAGCCTTCGGGCAAACCGTCGGCAGACACGCGCAAGGCAACACCGCCATTCGCGCTTGCAACCGCCGCCGTGGACTCGTTAATGCCCCAACGCACCCAGGATTCTGAAGACCGCGCCGTTGAAGTTGCGCCGCTGGCGCCTCGAGCGTCCGTCTCCGCAATGGTTTGCGAGCCTGGAACAAGCCGCCAATCGCTGGGACGCCAGCCCGTGACTTCCACATTCTGCGCATGCAGTCCCGCGGCCTGGAAGACCGAGAGCGCAATCAGCAGCGGCAGCAGACGGGAAACGCGCATGACTCTCTAAGACGCCTCGGTGTGGCAGCTCGGTGGGGGCAGGGGGATCACGAATATCGTGATCTACTCGGACAACGTTCGCAAACGAAAGTTTAACGGAATCATCGGTCAATGGGCAGTCGGCTCCGGAGGGTCCGTCCAGCCGGAAAGCATGAACAGGCGTGTGAGGTCGATCCGGTCGAACACCCACAACCTGTTGCAGAACTCGCAGCGGACTTCGGTGCGGTCGTCCTCAAGCGCGGCGAAAGCTTCCTCGCGCCCCAGGGATTCGAACATCTTGCCCACCCGCTCGCGCGAACACGAACACGCGAAACGAAGGTCGATGCCGGCTTCGAGTCGTTTGTCGTGTTCGGCAAATACCCGGCGCAGCAAAGTCTCCGAGGCGAGCTCCAGCAGTTCTTCCCGCTTGAGCGTCGAGGCCAGGAGACTCGCCTCCTCGAAGTTCGCCCCGGTCTGCCCGGCCACACCGGCAACTTGCTGAAGCAGCAATCCGGCGCATCGCGACGCGTCGGCCGCCAGCCAAACACGCGTGGGCAGTTGCTCGGACTGCGCGAAGTAACCTTCGAGCACCGCGCCGAGTGAGGCGTGTTGCACTTCGATCAGCCCTTGATAGCGCTCGTGTTCAGGGCGTTCCAGCGTGATGCCGAAAATGGCTTCCGGCAGTGCGCTCAAGTCGATCTCGTCTGCGGGCGCAAAGCCGTCGGCGAGGCGCGCGATTCCGCGCACGTGTCCAAGGTGGTCGCACTCGGTAAACAACGTGCGCACGCCGCCCGCGGATTTGAGTTGCAAGGACAGCCGGCCGGGAGATTTCAGATTTCCGGTGAGGAGCGCCGTCGCTGCGAGCGCCTGACCCAGCAGCGTTTGCACCGGTGCAGGGTAGGCGTGTCCCGCGCCGACGGTTTGCCAGGCGGTATCAAGATGCGTCCACACTCCGCGGGTGTCGAGCGCCGGAATGTGGAAGCGCCGCAAACGATCGGGTTCAACGTTCATCACAATTTCCCAGCACGACTTGCGACAGGGCGATTCTGTCCATCCACGCCGCCCGCATCAACATTTACTCAGCGGAAAATCCTGGATCCGCCATTTGATCGCGGTCGAGCCTGCCGAGGCAGGCAGGCCACGGTTACAATACGATTCGCAGTCGTAGTCTTAGTCCTGGTGCGAGGCACACATGTCGACGGTCAAGGATCTACTGAGCGAAAAGGGTGGGACGGTGTTTTCCGTGACGCCGGACCAGCTGGTGCTGGACGCGCTGCGCGTCATGGCCGACGCGGGCATCGGCTCGGTGCTGGTCATGCAGGGCGAAGAGCTCATCGGCATTCTTTCCGAGCGCGATTACGCGCGCAAAGTCGTGTTGCTCGGTCGTGCCTCGCACGACACTCCCGTGACCGACATCATGAGCGCGCCTGTAGTTTCGGTGCAGCCCTCGACCGGCATCCATACCTGCATGCGGCTCATGACCGATCAACGCATTCGTCATCTCGCAGTCGTGGCCGATGGCGCCATTCTGGGCGTGGTCTCGATTGGCGATCTGGTCAAGCGCATGCTCGCCGATCAGGCCGTCGAGATCGATCAGCTCAAACAATACATTTCGAGCTGAGGGCTCGATTTGAGCTCACTCGAAACGTCACGGAGGTGACCGACCGCCGCGCGGTGGACGACGCGCTGGAGGTCTTGCTGCGCCGCCACACCATCCGCTTGCGCTCCGCCATTGAGCACCATTGCCGGCGCAGCGCGACGCTGGATGCCGACGATATTGCCCAGGAAGTACGCATTCGCCTGTGGCGCGCGCTCCAACGTGACCGGAATGCGTTGTTTTCTGCGTCTTATCTACAGAAGACGGTTTTGAGTGTGGTGGTGGACGCGGTGCGCCGCACTCCGCCCAGAGCCGAATCGGTGGACGATTTCGATTCTTCGGGGCTCGACGCATGGCCAGAGGGCTTGGTGTCTCGCGAAGGACCCGAGGTCGACGCGCAATCGGATGCGGTGTCGAGGGCGCTGAACGCCGCGTTGGGCGAGTTGCCTCAGCAACGCAGACTGGCGGTTGCGTTCACGTTGCAGGGGTTTGCGGCAAAGGAATGCGGGGAGCTCATGGGAATCAGTAGCGAAGCGGCGCGCAAGCTGGCGGAAAGGGGCCTCGCGCTGGTGCGGGAAAATTTGCGGCAACGGGGTTTCGGAGAGTTCGATGACTGAGCGTAGTTTGTCTGCCTTGTATCAAGCGCACGTACGTGGCGATTCGGCGAGCGTCGATGCCGAGGATTTGCTTGCCTTGAGCGACGCGGCCGGTGCCATCGATCCTGAAACCCTCGAACGGCTGGTGCGCACGCCGGATGCGCCCGCACTGCGCGGTATTGCCCGCTCGCTGTCGCCTTGGTCGGTGGCGGTCGCGGAGGACATCCGGCGCTCGCGCCTGGGTGAAGTCGGCGGCGCTGCGCGAGTGCGCAACTGGGGATGGGTCTCGCTTGCGGCTGCGGCTGGTCTCGCAATGTTCGTTGTGGGTCTGAGCCAGCGCGAGCAGACCAATAGCTCCGCGCAAATTGCGGCAACACCCACTGCAACATCTCCGCAAGTGGCCGCGCCAGACATTTTGTTCGCAGATCCCGAGGGATCGATGATTGCGGTGCTGCACGTCGACCCGAGCGACTCGATTTTTACCGACAATCTCGACGGGTAGTCTGGGGCAACGCTCGTCGCTCTGCCGTTGAAGAGCGGTGCCATGCGCCGCTGCTCTTGCGTGACGCCAACGTCGAACAGCAGCCGGACATAGTCCGGCACTACAAGGGCGACGGCATTCGCCACAGGGTCAAAGGTTACCGAGGGCGTGGGCGTGCTCGCGGGTGGCGGCGAACTGGAGTTGGGGCCAGCGTTCCTGGATGAGTTGCAGGTTGACGCGTGTAGGCGCGAGATAAACCAGTTCACCGGCGGCATCGAGCGAGAGATTCATCGCTGCTTTTTCGCGGAACTCCGCGAGTTTGCGCGCGTCGCCCCCGCGCACCCATCGCGCAGTGTTCACCGCGACGGCTTCGAACAACGCGTCGACACCGTATTCGTCGCGCAGGCGGTAGGCGACCACTTCGAACTGCAAGGTACCGACCGCGCCCAGAATGAGGTCGTTGGACATTAGTGGCCGGAAAAACTGCGTGGCGCCTTCTTCGCTCAGTTGCGCCAGGCCCTTCTGCAACTGTTTGAGTCGGAGCGGGTCGCGCAAACGCGCGCGCCGGAACAATTCGGGAGCGAAGTTGGGAATGCCGGTGAATGCAAGTTTCTCGCCGACGCTGAAGGTGTCGCCGATCGAAATGGTGCCGTGGTTGTGCAGGCCGATCACGTCGCCGGGGTAGGCGGTCTCGACGTGCTCGCGGTCGCTGGCCATGAAGGTTAGCGCGTTGGCGAGCTTGTGCTCCTTGCCGCTGCGCACGTGGAAGGCCTTCAT
>JBKJND010000133.1:0-3096 GCA_046596095.1 Ahniellaceae bacterium
CCCTCCAGCACCACGGCCGCGCCGAGCTCGCGGGCGATTTCCGGGATCGATTGCTTCGAATCCTGGTAGCGCATCATCGACGTGCGCGAGATCACACGCAGCGCCGCGATCTTCGACAGTTGCGTGAGCAGGTCGTCGTGGATGCCTTCCGCGAAGAACGCGTCCTCGGGCAACGCACTGCGGTTGCGAAATGGCAGCACGGCGACCAGGCGTTTGCCGGACTGCGGGGTGGTAGCGGGCGCGGGCACCTTGGCAGGTTTCGCGACGGCTTCCACGACGGCATCGTCGTCGTCAACGGCGACGGCGGTGCGAGGCCAGAAACGATCGGCCGCGATCAGCGCCACTACCGCGATCAATCCCAGGATGGTCAACTGGTCCAGACGGCGCGCCGTGCGCGGCGCGATGGAATCGTCGGGCGCAACTTCGGCATCGCGCTTCAATCCTTCCGGCGTCAGTTCGAACACCCACGCGAACACCAGCGCCGGCACGAAGCCGAGCGCAAGCAGCAGGACCAGCGCCTTGAGCACCCAGGCAGGCGTGTCGTAAAGCGGCAGCAGCGTCTCGGCCACCTGCACGATCAACCACGCACCGACGAGGTACAACCCGGCGATGCGAATCACGTTGCGGCGCTTGAGTTCGGCGAGGACGCTCATGTTCTTGCCGCAGGCCGAATCAATTGCACCGTCACCGGCAAACTGAGTGACGCCCAAGCCCTATCAGCAGTCAGCGCGGGTATTTGTCGGGTCATGGCCAATGCGAGACAAGCCCGATCGCCAAGCGACAAGCCGTATTCCTGCGTGATCGGCACCAGCGCCGCCGCAATGGCGGCGTCCCCGGTGAGGAACGGCACAATTTCGATCGACGAAGCTGCGATGCGCTGGCACAGCTCACGCGGGTCGTGGCCGTCGCGCGCGAATCGCGAGGCAACCTCGGCCAGATTCACAGTCGACAGGCACGAATCGTCCAGCTGCTCGGCGACCCGTTCGTGCCCTTTCTCAGCAAACAGGAAAGCCAGTAACGCGGACGCATCGAGTACGATCATTTGCGCAGCTTGATGGGGGCAGGTGGCTTCGACTTGGTTCTGCACTCTGCGCGCACTTCTCTGCGCCGCGCGGCCAAAAGATCCTTCACCGCCGTGTCGGGCTTGTTGCCGCGATACAGCCGATCAACCCACTGTTGCAAGCTGGCGCCGGTTTCTGTTTCAACGCTCTCCAGGCTGGCTTTGGCAAGTATTGCGCGTGCGTGTGCCTCCATGCTCGAACCTGCCGCAGCTGCGCGTTTGCGCAAGCGGTCGCGGACGACATCGGGCAGATTCCTGATCGTCAACACGGCCATGCAAAACTCCTTGAAAAATGTGACTGCAAAATGATAGCAGTGACTGCATCAGCACGACCCCGCCATGCGGATGACATTGTGACGCTTGAGTTCGGCGAGCAGCCTCATTGCGCCTTTCCGACGGTCGCGCGCAGGCCGTCGCGCATGCCGCGGTAGTAGATCGTCAGGTTGAGAAGGTTCGTCTCGACGTCGGCAACGCGCAGACGCAGCAGGCGCACTGCTTCGGTATCTGCTCGGAGGATGGCGGCAGCAGCGGCGATTGCCTCCGGGGACAGGCCCGTCGAACACGGATAGTCGATTGAGCTTCCGATGCCGGCATAGTTGCCAACGACGACGATCTTGTCGCCGCAAGCGGCCGAGACCGCCGCCTGAACTTCGTGCGGCAGGTTCAGGCGGAACCACTGCCGGTAGTGTGATTGCTTCCCCTCGTCGACGATGTCGTCGAACATCTTCGCGGTGTACACGCTCATTGCCAGGTCGCGCAGCGCAGGCTCGCGGATCAGTCCGATTTCGCCGGTCGACGTCAGTTCGTCGTAGGTCGCGCGGCGTCGGATGTTGCCGTTGTATTGCGTAGCCCGGTACGCGGCGATCAGCAATTGCTCGTCGGACAACGCGGCCCTGCCGGTGATCGCGTCCAGCGTGCGGCGGCCATGGGCGAGCACGTCCGTGTAATAGCCGACCTGCATCTCGTAGCCCCACGCTTCCTCGCGGAGGTCGGTGCGCAGGCGTTCGGTAAAAGCGTCGGCCTTGCGGCCCGCCAGTCGTTCCTCGTTCCAGTTGGCCACCTGCATGCCAATGAATACACCGCCGACCACGATCACGAGGTCGATGGCGACCGCGAGCCAGTTCTGTTCGCGCAGTTGTTCGAGGAGGCGGCGATAGCGCATAGGGTCAAACCTGGAGCGATTTGGTGGGTGTGCCGCACACGCGAGCTGCAAACGAATCGAAGGTGTTGCAACGCTCGACGATGACGACGTGCAACCCCGGCATGCGGATCACGTTGAGAAGCCTGAGTTCGGCGAGCAGTGTCACGCGGGGGTTTCCAAGGTCATCACAGCCAGTTCTCCACGACCAGCGTCGGGACACGCGAAAACTCGCGAACGTTTTCGGTGACCAGCGTCAGTCCCAGCGCGCAGGCGTGCGCGGCGATCAGCATGTCGTTCGGACCGATGGGCGTGCCCGACTGCTCCAACGTGGTGCGGATATCGGCGTAATGCCTGTCGACAGGCGATTCGAGTGGCAGCACCGGAAGATGCTGCAGAACGCGGTCGAGTCGTTCGCTCAAGCGATGGGAACCACTTTTCGCAACTCCGAAACGCAACTCGCAGGCAACGACGACGCTGATGGCAATCCGCTCCGCGCCGATCGCGGCAATCCGCTCGACGACGGCGCCTTGCGGGTGCCGCATCAGATCGGACACGATCATCGTATCGAGCAGATATTTGAACTCGCTCACAGCCTGTGGTCATCGAGCGGCTCAAGCGTCGCATCGACATCGGGAAACTCGTCGTCGATGGGCTCCAGCGTCGCCAGCAGATTGAGCAGGTTCGATCGAAGCGCAACCGCCTCCACCACCAGCGTGTTGCCTTCGCGACGCAGAAATGCGGCGTCGCCAGGCAGCTCCAGATCGCGCGGAATGCGTAGCGCTTGATTGCGGCCGTTGCGGAACAAGCGGACGAGCCTTTCGCCAGTCATGCGTGCCTCTCTTGATTGAGCATATGCAGAAGCCTATGCCGGTTCTATTGGAACGTCAACTCACGC
>JBKJND010000137.1:0-4195 GCA_046596095.1 Ahniellaceae bacterium
GCCGGCGACGTTTTCCAGGTCAACCTGTCGCGCCGCTGGGACATCGGATTTGCGCATGCGCCGCGTCCGGCCGATGTGCATTACGCGTTGCGCCGATCGAACCCATCCCCGTTCGCAGCGCTTCTGCAATGGCGCGATAGTTGGATCGCCTCATCATCGCCAGAGCGTCTGGTTGCGATCGGCAACGGCATGGTCAGTACACGGCCCATCGCCGGCACGCGGCCACGGCATTCCGGTGACGATGACAACGCCCGTCGCGAGGAACTGATTGCACACCCCAAGGAACGCGCCGAGCACGTGATGCTGGTCGACCTTGAGCGCAACGACCTGGGCCGTGTGTGCGTGGCCGGCAGCATCGTCGTCGACGAGATGATGACGCTCGAGTCCTATGCGCATGTGCATCACATTGTGTCGAACGTGTGCGGCCGATTACGCGCGGAAGTGACTCCGGTTGACGTGATTCGCGCGGTGTTTCCCGGAGGTACCATCACCGGCGCGCCCAAGGTGCGCTGCATGCAGATCATCGGCGAGCTGGAACGCGAAGGGCGGGGTGCCTATACCGGATCGCTCGGCTGGGTCGATCGCGGCGGCGCGATGGATCTCAACATTCTCATCCGCACGTTCGAAGGCGAAGGCAAGCAGGCTCGCTTCCGCGCCGGCGCCGGGATCGTGGCGGATTCGAATGCCGAGGCGGAGCTGACGGAAACGCGGGCCAAGGCGCGCGGACTGCTGCAGGCATTGGAGCCGCCGGCATGACCAGCGCCGGGTTGCTCGATGGCAAGGAATGCACGGCTATTGAATGGGTGCAACGTGGTCTCGGATTCGGCGATGGCGTTTTCGAAACGATGCGGGCACGCGACGGCCGCGTTGCGTTATGGACCGCCCACATGGCGCGACTTGCCGAGTCGTGCCGACGCCTTGGCTTCGACGCGCCGCTAGCGTTACCACTGGAATCCGAGCGCGATCGATTGGTGCTCGCGAAGCCCGACACCGTGCTCAAACTGATGGTGTGGCGGTACGCCGCGGGCGTGGGCTACGACCCCGGCGGCGAGCGCAGAAGTCATCGTTGTTGGACGGCGACTCCGCTGCCGACTCAAGACTCGGCTCCGCTGCGCGTGCGTTGGTGCGACATCCAACTGGCACGGCAGCCGCGCCTTGCTGGACTCAAAACCTTGAATCGATTGGAGCAAGTGCTGGCGCGCGGCGAGTGGTCCGGAACCGATTGGGACGAAGGATTGCTTTGCGACAGCGACGGTCAGGCCATCAGTGCGATCACTGGCAACCTGTTTGCGGTCATCGACGGCCGGCTCGCGACGCCCGCGCTCGACCAGTGCGGCGTGGCAGGCGTGCTGCGCGGATGGATACTCGAACACGCGCAAACTACATCCGGCTCAGCCGCGACCATCGACGTTCGGGCTATCCTGCGCGCCGAACTCGAGCGGGCCAGCGAATTGTTTGTGACCAATGCAGTACGAGGTATCCGTGCGATTAGAGCGCTGGGTGACCGTGAGTATGGCGTGGGGCCGGTGACAGCACAGTGGATCCAGCGTGCTCGGGTCGCGGGCCTGATGGACGCGATCGGTAAAGCATCATGAGAGCACTGCGCACGTTGACGCTCCTGTTCTTCCTTGCAGCATTCGCTGCGGGCACATGGTTGTGGATCGACTACCGGCGTTTCGAGGCCGCGCCACTCCAAATCGGCACGATGCCGCAGCTGCTCGAAGTCGACCGGGGCGATTCCTTCAGGCGCGTGGTTGAAAAGCTCTCCGCATCCGGAATGACCAAGGGACATCCACTGTATTGGCGGCTATTGGGCTGGCGGAGCGGCACCGCACAGCGCCTTCAGGTCGGCGAATACGCCATCGCCCCCGGCACCACGCCCGCGTCGCTGCTCAGGCAGTTGCACGAGGGCCGTGTGCGGCAGTATCGGTTCACCATTGTCGAGGGCTGGAATATTCGCGAGTTGCGAGCGGCGCTCGCTCGCCGCACAGACGTCGCGCAGACGCTGGCAGGCATCGACGACGCAACTCTGATGCAGCGTCTGCAACGACCTGGAGTCCATCCCGAGGGTCGCTTCCTGCCCGAGACCTATGCGTTCGTCCGCGGCGAAAGTGATATCGACCTGCTGCGCCGCGCGGCGTCCGCATTGGATGGCGAGTTGGAGAAGGCCTGGGCGCGCCGTGCTGCCGACTTGCCCATCGACTCGGCGGAGGAAGCGCTCGCACTCGCGTCTGTCATCGAAAAGGAAACCGGGGTGGCCGGCGAGCGGCGGCGCATCTCGGGTGTCTTCACGCGGCGACTGAAACTCGGGATGCTGCTGCAAACCGATCCCACCGTGATCTACGGCATCGGCGATGCGTACGCCGGCAACATCACGCGCGTGCATCTGGAAACGGATACCCCCTACAACACCTACAGGCGCCCCGGCTTGCCGCCCACACCGATCGCCATGCCGGGCGCGGCTGCGATCGCCGCCGCCGTCGACCCCGCACCGGGTGATGAGCTTTATTTCGTCGCGCGCGGCGACGGCGCTCACGAGTTCAGCGCCACTCTCGCGCAGCACAATGCCGCCGTCGCGCGCTTCCAGTTGGGCCGCCGATGAGCCTATCGTCGACGCACCGCGGCTGCCTTGTTTCTTTCGAAGGCGGCGAAGGTGCCGGCAAAAGCACCGTGCTCGCACGCGTGCGCGCCACCGTTGAGGCCGCGGGCCTTGAAGTCGTGCAGACGCGCGAACCCGGCGGCACCGCGATTGGAGAGTCCGTTCGCGCCATTCTGCTCGACCGGGCGCACACCGCGCTGGTCGACAATGCGGAGCTGCTCCTCATGTTCGCGGCGCGCGCGCAGCTGGTACGCGAAGTGATCGAGCCGGCGCTCGCGCGTGGCGCGTGGATACTGAGCGACCGCTTCACCGATTCCTCGTTTGCGTATCAAGGCGGGGGCCGCGGCATAGACCCGGATTTCATCGCGGAACTGGAGCGTCGGGTGGTGGGGATTCGACCCGACCTTACTTTGTTACTGGATCTGCCGGTGTCCGCAGGGCACGCACGATTGGCGTCGCGCAATCAGCACGCAGACAGGATCGAAGCGCAGCAACACGCTTTTTTCGAACGCGTGCGCGCGTCGTATCTCGCGCGTGCCGCCGCCGATCCGCAGCGGATTCGCATCCTCGACGCGAACCAGGCACCCGAGCAGGTGAGCGACGCCGCCAGCGCAGCGGTTTCAAGCTTGCTGATTGACTGGCTCGCCGTCACAGCAGTTCCGGCAGCATGAGCGAGCCCTGGCTCGCCGCGCCATACGCACGTTTCGTTGGCGCACTGGCGTCCGATCGCCTCGCGCACGCGTGGCTGATCGGCGGCCCTGCAGGGCTCGGCAAGCGCGCGCTGGCCGAGCGCATCGCCAGCGCGGTGCTCTGCCAGAACCTCGACGGTCGAGGCGATGGCGAGGCTTGCGAGCGCTGTCGCGGCTGTCAGCTGCGCCGCGCCGGCACGCATCCCGATCTTTATCGCGTGGGGCTTGAGCAAAACGACCGTGGCGGTCAGCGCACAGAAATCGTTATCGACCAGGTACGCACACTGTGCGAGCGCCTGGCGCAGACCAGCCACGCCGGCGGTCGGCGCCTGGCCTTGATCGATCCTGCCGACGCGCTCAACCTCAGCAGCGGCAATGCTTTGCTGAAGACGCTGGAAGAACCGCCCGCAGCGGTGGTGATACTGCTGGTCGCCGATCAACCTCTGCGCTTGCTGCCCACGCTGCGCAGTCGCTGCCAGCGTCTGGACGTGCGCATTCCGGAAACAGGCGAAGCGCTTGCGTGGCTTGGAACGCAGCAGATAGCGAGCGACACGGCGCGGCGCGCGCTTGCGCTGGCGGCGGGTCATCCCGGCGAGGCGTTGACGATTGCGCGCAACGAAACGCTGGTCGACAAGGCTGTCGATGACTTGCTCGCGCTGCGCGAACGGCGCGCTCTGGCGAGCGAGGTCGCCAAGCGCTGGAGCACGGACGAGTTCGTGAAAGCGCGCCTCGACATCGTGTTGCAACTGCTCCGTGTCGCGATGGCCGCGCTCGCGAAAACGTCCGAGCCGGACGACCGGCGCATCCGGCGCTTGACCGAAGGCCTCGAAGTGGCGCAGCTTAGCCAGCGGTTCGATCAACTCGCACGCTTGCGCGCGCGGCTGCCCGCGCCGCTTCGTCACGAACT
>JBKJND010000305.1:0-2700 GCA_046596095.1 Ahniellaceae bacterium
CCTGGTACTGCATGACGATCGCGTGCAACCAGCCGCCATACACCTGCGGCTGCTCGAGTCCGATCACGCGCCAGCGCGCGTCGATCAACCACAGCGTCCACCACAGCATCGCCAGCAGCACGTTGCTTGCACCGACGAAGAACAGCAGTCGGTGCGGCGCGTGGGCGAGCAGGCGCGGCGACAAATCGCGCTGGGAAGGCGGCGGGCTCGTGGACATCGCGTCAGTGGGTGTCGGCCAGCTCAGCCTCAGTAGCGGGCGTCGTTACCTGTTGCAACGGCGCGCGCCGCGGCGCTACCCATAGCCGCACCACGAACCACGTCAGCGCGAGGGCACCGATGCTGAAGATCGTGTCGCCCGGAACGCGCATCCATATCAGCAGTTCAACGATTGGCTGCTGCATGAACTCCGCCGAACGCGCGTAGGCGTAACCGTGCTCAATCGCCGCCAGCAACTGCATCGTGCCGAGCGGCAGCAGCGTCAGTATTCCCATCAGCGCAAGACCGATGTTGAGCGACCAGAACGACACACGCAGCAGCTTGGTGTTCCACACCATCTCTCCGCGCAACCCGCGGAGGCAAAACAGCACCAGCGCAATGCCGAGCATGCCGTACACCCCGAACAACGCGAGGTGACCATGCAATGGCGTGAGATTGAGTCCCTGCATGTAGTACAGCGACAGCGGTGGATTAATGAGGAAACCGAACAGTCCCGCGCCCACCAGATTCCAGAACGAGACCGCGATGAAAAACATGATGGGCCAGCGGTAGGTTTCCATCCATGGCGCGGCGTTGCCGAGTTTCCAGGTGTGATACGCCTCGAAGCCGAGGTACGCCAGGGGCACCACTTCCAGCGCGCTGAAACTCGCGCCCAGCGCGACCACCGAGATCGGCGTGCCGACGAAGTACAGATGGTGCAGTGTGCCCAGCACGCCGCCGGCCATGAAAATAATGGTGGCGAACAGCACTGCAACGGTCGCAGTCGATGTCTTGATGAGGCCGAGCCGCGTGAAGATCAGCGCCATCACCGCGGTCGCGAACACCTCGAAGAAACCTTCGACCCAAAGATGCACAAGCCACCAGCGCCAATACTCGACTTCGGAAATATGCGTGTGCTCGCCCCACATGAGCGCCGCGCCGTAGAACAGGCCGATCGCGGCTGTCGACAGAAACAAGAGGCCGATAATCGACTTGGAATCGGTGGAAGGACCGCGCAGCACCGGCCACAGCGCGCGGCCGACCAGTGCAACCCACAGCAGCAGGCCGATGAACAGGTACCACTGCCAGAAGCGGCCCATGTCCGCGTATTCCCAGCCCTGGTGGCCGAACCAGAAGTTGTATTCCAGGCCAAGTTTCTGCATCACCGCGAACCACTGGCCCGCGAAGGAGCCGACCACGATGATCAGCAGCGACACGAACAGGAAGTTGACGCCGAAGCGCTGGAACCTGGGCTCATGGCCCGACAGCGCCGGCGCGATGTACAAACCGGTGGCGAGCCACGCGGTGGCAATCCACAGCACCGCGAGTTGCGTGTGCCAGGTGCGAGCGAGCGAGTACGGCAGATACTGCGACAGCGCGAAGCCGTACGCTTCCTGGCCCTCGATCTGGAAGTGCGCGGTGATCGCGCCGAGCAGGATTTGCGCGAGGAACAACGCCAGCACGACCCAGAAATATTTCGCCGTGGCGCGCATCGACGGCGTGATCCGCAATAACGCGAATGGATCCGCAGTGGGGATCATGTGCGGCTCTTCGCCGCGAGCGTGGGTGACGGCATGGTGCCAGCCAAGAATCGCGATGCCGGCAATCAGGAACAGCACGCTGAAGGCCGACCACACCCACAGCGCCGGCGGCGGCGTATTGCCTACCAGCGGCTCGCTCGGCCAGTTGTTGGTGTAGGTGACCTTCTTGCTGACGACGCCGGCTTTGTCCGGCACGAGCGAGTCGCCGCTCGTTGCAGCGCGCTCGGTGGTCGCGGCCCACGCAGTCCACCAGAAGAACGCGGTCAGCGCGCGTCGGTGTTCGAGCGTGTCGACCGTGTCGACCTTCATGGCGTAGGCCTCGCGCAACTCCGCCGTGGCCGGATCGTTGCCAAACAGGCTCACGTAATGCGCGGCCACGTTGGACAAGGCCAGCGCGCGGTCCTGTGTCAGCGTGATCGTCTTCGTTTCGGGGTCGTAGGTATTGGCCCGCATCATTTCCTGCAGGCGCCCGCGTAGCCGGGCTTGTTCCTCCGCCGGCAGCTGCGAATAGGTGACCATGCCGCCATCGCGCCGTGCCCAGATGTCGAGCACGTCGGTTGCCTCGCGGTGCAACCAGTCCGCGCTCCAGTCGGGCGCAACGTAAGCGCCGTGACCCCAGATCGAGCCGAGCTGCATGCCGCCGATCGACTGCCACACCTGTCGACCCTGCTCGATGTCGGCGCGTGTGTAGATCACGCTGCTGTCTTGCGCGACGACACGTTCCGGTATCGGCGGCGCGGCGCGGAAGATCTCGCCCCCCGCCCACAGGAGTATGGAGAAGGAGACAATCAGCAGAGCGGCCAGGGCCAGCCACAGTTTGCGGGTGCTGCTCATGGATGTTCTCCAGATGGACGGCGCATGATCGGCCGCGCGCCCACTTCTGACCATGACCCAGATCAAGCGATGCTCAGGCCGAGTGTAGTAACCGCAGCATCGGTTGCCGGCAATCCCAGTTGATGGGGCG
>JBKJND010000306.1:0-2925 GCA_046596095.1 Ahniellaceae bacterium
GCGTTTCCGCCGGCGGTGCGGCGGGTGATCTACACCACGAACGCCATCGAGAGTGTGAACGCGCAACTGCGCAAGATCATCAAGACGCGTGGCCATTTCCCGTCCGACGAGGCCGCCGGCAAATTAATCTGGCTCGCCTTGCGCAACATCACCGCGGACTGGGGACGGGCTGCGCCGAATTGGAAGACCGCGATGAATCAAGTCGCCATCCTCTATCAGGATCGATTCACGCAGTCACAAGCGTAAAATGTTTCAACCAACCGAAGCCTCACACACAGAATTCAGGACACTCCCTGGGTAATTGACGCGCGTGCAAGTCGCGGAACAAACCGTTCCGCGCAACATGGTGTTCGCGTCTCGCGAACGCGATCACTTCCACTCTCACAGGAGTCTGAACATGAACGCACGCCAACTCTGCATTACTGCTTCCACCACGCTGTTACTCACGTCCGGCCTTGCCGCCGCCCACGAGGCGGAAAAACTCGGCAACGTCAACTTCCCGATTTCCTGCAAGGCGGAGGTGCAGCCGGCGTTCAATCGTGCAGTCGCCATTCTGCACAATTTCTGGTACCCACAGTCTTTGAATGCCTTCACAGAGGTCGCTAAGGCGGACCCGGATTGCGCCATGGCCTACTGGGGTATGGCCATGGCCGTACGGACTAATCCGCTGCTAGGCAATCAACCCGCGCCGGCGATGAAAAGAGGCTGGGAGGAGATCACGAAAGCGAAGGCAGCCAATGCGAAGACGCAACGCGAGCGCGATTACATTGCCGCATTGGAGCTGTACTTCAAGGATCTGGACAAGGGTGATTATCCTTCGCGAGTGCTGGCCTACGAAAAGGCCATGGAACAGCTTGCCGCGCGTTATCCCGATGATATCGAGGCCGCAGTCTTTTACGCCCTCGCGTTGAACGAGGGCATCACGGTTACACCGGCGGACAAGACTTACACCCGTCACCTCAAGGCCGCCGGCATTACCGAGAAAATACTTGCCAAGCACCCTGACCATGCCGGCGCCCTGCACTACCTGATCCACAGCTACGACTTTCCGGGGCTCGCCTCGCGTGGCCTTCCGGCGGCGAACCACTACGCTATGGTGGCCCCATCAGCGCCGCACGCCCTGCACATGCCGTCGCACATCTATACCGTGCTTGGCATGTGGGAACAATCCATCAAGGCGAACAAGGAGTCCCTCGATGTCTTTAAAGGCTACGTGCATGCCATCGACTTCATGGTGTACGCGCACCTGCAGATGGGTCAGGATCGCGAGGCGCAGCGATTGATGGAAACCGGCGCCGCACTGCAAAAATCCGGAGCTATAGCGGTGCGCAGCCCTACCGGCGGGGTATTGCCAACTTACACCGCGTATGCCGCGATTCCAGCACGTGTCGCGATCGAACGAAGCGCCTGGGCCGACGCAGCGGCGCTCGAACTGAAGCCCACCGCCCCCGCCGCCGATGCGATCACCCATTTCACGCGTGCCATGGGATTTGCAAAGCTGCGCGATACCGCTAATGCACGCAAGGAAATCGCCGTCCTGCAGAAACTACAGGAGGAGTTGTTGACGCTTAAGGAGCCTTACTGGGCGCAGCAGGTGGATATCCAGCACAAGGCGGCAATGGCCTGGGTCGCGCACGCGGAAAACAAGGGAACGGAAGCGTTGAAACTGATGCGCGCCACGGCTGATGCCGAAGATGCCAGCGAAAAACACGTGGCTATGGAAAACCGCTTGTGGCCCATGCGCGAGTTGCTCGGCGAAATGCTACTGGAGCTCAAGCAACCCGGGCCGGCTCTCAAGGAATTCGAGAAGTCTCTCGAAGGATATCCCAACCGGATTCGCGCATTCTCCGGCGCAGCCAAGGCGGCTCAAGCGGGGGGCAATCGACAGAAAGCGACGGAGTATTACAAGAAGCTGGTGGCGCTAACCGCTAAGGCGGATCCTGAGAAGAAGGAAGTTCAGGAGGCGAAGGCATTCCTCGCGGCACGTTGAGCCACGCGCCACCACATGAAACGCGCAACCACCGCAATACTCGTGGCATTTTCCTTGTGTATTTCACAAACCAGTGTTGCTGAGCCATACGAAGACACCCCCGACGCCTCCGCGCGCGATCCTGACTACGCTGCGGGGAAAGCAGCGATGGAAAAGAAAAACTGGACCGAGGCCGTGAAGCGGTTTCATCAGGCGGCGCTGCGCGCACCGGACAGCGCCGATTTGCAGAATTACCTTGGCTTTGCGTATCGGAACCTGAAACAGATGGACCTTGCGTTCAAGCATTACAAGCGTTCGATCGAGCTCAACCCACGGCACCGCGGCGCGCACGAGTACATCGGAGAAGCCTACCTGCTGGTAAACGACCTCCCTGGCGCTGAGAGGCACCTTGCGACGCTACGCAGCATCTGCCTATTGCAGTGCGAAGAGCTTGCCGATCTCGAAAAAGCCGTTGCTGCGTATCAGTCAAAACGGAAGTAACACGGGAACATGTTCACCTGCATCGACCACGTGATGATCTGCGTGCCGACCTCGCGCAATACCGCAAGCTGGGTTTCAACATGTATGAGGGTCGCGTGCATACCGGAAATCCGGGTCGTGAGGCAGATTCTTCTCCAGGATGCGATTGATGGTGAGCGCGCCGGGGCTCGCCCACATCGGCGTGTAGCCGTCAGCGGGCGCTCGCGCGCTAAAGCGGCCGCCGCATGTAACAGGCCCGTCTTCGGCGTGACTGGGTCGTAGTGGATCAGGCGCGGGCTTTCACCGCATTCGCGCGCGCGGCGTACTCGATCCTGCCACTTGCACCTGTAGGCAGCGCGGCGCGCACGCGCTCCATCAGTTGTTCGCGCTCGCCAGGGGACATCGCGTTGATAATGCGATGTCCCCTGGCGAGCGCGAACAACTGATGGAGCGCGTGCGCGCCGCGCTGCCTACAG
>JBKJND010000402.1:0-3078 GCA_046596095.1 Ahniellaceae bacterium
ATCCGCCAGTGCGCCGTGGCCGGCTGAAAGCCCGCGTCGCTGGTCGGAATGTCGAAGGTGATCCGATCCGCGCCTAACGCGGCATTGGCGTTCGTGATCGCGGCGCGCAAGCTTCCGGCCCCGCTGTCGGCAGCCGTGGTGACACTGAAATCGGCGGCGCTCGCATGGGTCGCGAGGGAGAATCCAAGGGCGTACAGGCAGGCAGATCGCAGCATGTTCACAGCTCCGGTAATCCCAGTACGCCCTGCACGAAGCCGAGCGGAAACTCTCCGAACAACTCGGGAGCGGTGAAGGTATTCGATTCGATAAAGTCGCCGTTACTGCTGTCGAGGTAGTAGAAGCGCCGGGTGCTCGGGCGCCACACCGCGATGTCGTTGATGCCATCGCCGGTGAAGTCCGCGCTGACCGGCAGATCGGTCTCGAAGCCGAACGCGACCGGTGTGAAGTTCGGGAACACGAACCACAGCAGCACATCACCGCCGCGCCGCACCACCGTGAGGCCGCTGGCAGGCTCGCCCGGCGTCGACCTGAAACGACCTTGTACGAGTCGATCAGTCGGCAGCCCCCAACCGGTGAAGCCACCCCCGAGGCCCATCAGCGGTATCAGGCGAATGAACTGCAACTGCTCCGCAGCGGGTGGTGGGCGATTGCGCAAAATGATGAACTCGTCGAAACCATCGCCGTCGATGTCGGCGCCGGGCGCAAACCCGAAACGTCCATTGTCGAACGGTGCTGACTGAACCGGCGGGATTCGAACGCGCGGGTCGATGAAAAAATCGCGCAATTCGCCCGAGCGCGACAGGCGCACGCGCGCTATCCAGGGATTGGTGCCGACCTTGAAGACCACCGCTACATCGGTGATCTCGTCGCCGTCGTAGTCGCCGGGTATCGCGCGCGACTGGGTACCGTTGAAGTCGCCCGGCAGCACCACGTCGCGCACACCCTCCACCGTGTCAACGTACAGGGTCGCAGTGCTCTCCCGCCATACGGCGATCTGGCTGTGCGCCTGACCGCCGTAGCGCCCGACTGCGACCTGGTCGGTGGGGGCGCCGCCAAACGCTATGGGACCGAAATTGCCGATCGCGGGCTCGAACGCCGAGAAGCGCCAGCTGAAAACGCCGGTGGCAAACGGGCCGTGCTCGCTGACGGTCGCGAGCGGCGACTGCGCCAGTGGGGCACTGGCCAGGACCGTTGCCGGGCGGATATCGAGGGCACTGCGCACACACGCCGGCGCGCCGTCGGGGCCTTCCGAGCCATGCGCAAACAGCAGGTCGGGCGCGGTGTCGAGCACCAGGGTCGCAGCAGCGATGTTGCCGGTAGCCGCGCCGGTTGAATCGACTTCGATCTGCCAGGTGCCGTTTGGATTGGCCACATCGAAATTAAAGATGCGGTCGAGACTGACAAGGCACTCGCGCGAACCGTTGCGGGTGCTGGCGCGATAGGCGAAGTGCCTCGGCAGATTGGCGGTGCCGGGCTCGGTAGCCGCCGCCAGAGTGAGTGTGCCGATGCCGCGGTCGTTGAACTGATAGCGGCCCGACAGCGCGTGCCCGCTGTCGCCGGATCCGTCGCCGCCCGCAAGGTCAAAAAAACGGTTGCCACCGCGGACCAGTCGCACCCGCAGGTCGGCAGTTTCCGCAAATGTCAGATCGAGCGAAATTTCCGCGTTTCGCACGGAGCCCGTTACCTCGCTGACCTGCCACGTCAGCGTGCGCGTGGTGCCGGTGATGGTCCCGGGATTGTCGGCAGCAAAGGAGTGCACGACGGCGTCGGCGTCGGTCGGCAGGCTCTGCAGCAGGCAGAGCAGCAGCCCCGCGCACGCGGCGCGCCCGAATCGGATGGTCATGTGCGGCAAGTCTCTGCGAACGATGCGCGAAGCTTGCGAAGTTCGACGGGCATGCGCCATGACATCGACATGCCAGTCGCAAGGCTCGGCATGTCGAAAGACTGCGCCTCAGAGGCGTGCGGCGAGCGCCTTGGCGATCGCTGCGCGCGCGCTCTTCACCTGCAACTTGTCGTAGATGCGGCGCACGTGATTGCGCACCGTATCGAGCGCGATGTCGAGCCGCCGCGCAATTTCCTTGTAGCTCAGGCCTTCCTGCAGCGCTGCCAGTACTTCCTCCTCGCGTGCACTGAGCCCCAGATCGCGCCGCACCGGCGCCTTGCGCGCCAGCGCGAGCAGCAACTCGGCGACCGCCGCGGACAATGGTGCGCTGCCGGCGGCAATCGCGCGGATCTGCTCTGCGGTGTCGGCCGGCTCCGCGACCTTCATGAGATAACCGTCGGCGCCGGCGGCGATCGCGCGCAGGATCTCGGCGGGCTGCTCGATGCTCGTCAGCATCACAACTTTGACCGCGGGACGCTGCGCCTTGATCGCGCTCAAGGCCGCGACGCCATCCTCGCCCGGCAGCCCGATGTCGCAAAGCAACAGCTCGAACTCCGGTGCCGTGCGATCGGCCAACGCCGCGAGCAAGTCTTCGCTGCTGGCGTAAATCGCGAGGACTTCGAATCCGGCGGCAGCCAGGCAACGCGCCAACGCGGACGCGTAGCGAGAGTGATCTTCCAGCAGCGCGAGACGCAGCGTCATCGCGTCAGTGTGGGATGTGTTGGAGGCCGCCACCAGCGCATATCCATGTCAGGCACGCAGCGGCAGGTCAAGCGTCACGGCGCAGCCATGGCCCGGACTCGATTCGACGGTGAGAACCGCCTTGAGGCGCGCCGCGCGTTCCCGCAGGCTGGTCAAACCCATGCCAGTCGCCGCGTGCTGCACGTCGAAACCGCAGCCGTCGTCGACAATCCGCAACTGCAGGCACTGGTCGCCGGGCCGCAGCGCTACCGTGATGAGCGACGCGTTGCTGTGCCGCGCGGCGTTGCTCAGCGCCTCGCTTGCGATCAGCAGCAACTGCCGGCTCGCGAAGGGCGTGAGTGTTGTGGACAGCGCCGCCGCGTTCGCATCGCATTGCAACCGCGGACGCGGGCCGGGCACGATGCGCCGGGCGACACGCGCAAGTTCGGCGCTTAACTGCGCAGGCTCGACGGGTCCGGCCTTCATGGCACGCACCAGATCGCGCAGGTTGTAGC
>JBKJND010000126.1:0-7348 GCA_046596095.1 Ahniellaceae bacterium
GGATCTCCTCGCTGATGCCGTCCGAGAAATATTCCTGCTCGGGATCCGAACTCATGTTGACGAAGGGCAACACCGCGATCGAGTTGGCTGGCGCGGTGATTTTTGTTTTGACGCGAACGGGTGCAGGCGGTTTGGAATCGGACGGCGGTGCCGAGTCAGCGCGGGCGCGCGTGGCCGCGTCCGACTCGGCGGTCTGCCCCGCACGCGGCCAGTAGCGATCGGCGGCAATAGCCGCGATGAGCGCAAACAGCCCTACGAAAATCAACCGGTCCATGCGCCGCGCAGTTTGCGGAGCGATGGACTCCGACGACGACACCTCGCCGTCGCGCTTGAGGCCTGCGGGGGTCAACTCGAATACCCACGAGAACACCAGCGCCGGCAGGAAGCCGAGCGCCAGCAACACGACCAGCGTCTTGAGCACCCAACCCGGCGCGCCGAAGATCGGCAGCAGCGTTTCCGCCACCTGCACAATCAGCCACGCACCGACCAGGTACAGCCCGGCCATGCGGATGACATTGCGGCGCTTGAGTTCGGCGATGAAGTTCATGCGAGGGTCACGAGGGTGGTTGCCAGACGCGAAGCGGACAGTGCCGCGCGGCATGCGCGAAGTCCTGGTCGGTAGTGAGCAATGTCAGATCATGGTGCATGCAGAGTCGGGCGAGCAGCGCGTCGATGGTGCCGAGTTGAACACCGAGGCTACGGCACCGGTTGCGCAACGCTGCCGCCTCGATGTGATCGCTTCGATCGGGAATCACCAGGGGCAGGGCCGCGAATCGATCGATCAGATCCTCCCGCGATCGCGGTCCGGTCACACCCTGCAACAGCTCCTGCAGGATCAGGCCAGTACTGACGACGGCGTCGCCGCGTGTCAGCGCGCGCCGCAATTCCGCAACCTCCGGCACATTCGGCGGAGCGTTGCGGCGGAACGCCAGCGACCACACGCTGGTATCGACCAACAAGGTCATTGGCGCTGACGTTCACGCTTGTAGTCGTAGGCCTCGTCCCACTCCAGCTTTGCCATCAGCTCCAGCAGGCGTTTTTGTTCCCTGCGGGCGATGAACTCCTCCAGGGCGCGGGTGACCGCTGCTTTCTTGGTGCGCTCGCCGCTGACGCTCAGGGCGCGGTCGAGCAGCTCAGGATCGATTGCAAGATTCGTCGCCATGTGTCACCTCCTACACAGCATTCTACACAATCGAATTCCTGCGCAATGTGCTGCATTCAATGCGGCAGCCAGCCGTTTCACTTCTTGCATTCGAGACGTGCTTCGGGTGCCTCGACGAGACGGCAACCGTCCGGCGGGCCCTGTTGCTGCCAATACTCGACCATGCCTTGGCGCTGCGCAAAGTCGATGAAGCGGGGCTCGGTTCGCAGTCGCGTGAAGTGCGGATACCAGAAGCTCAGCAGCAGCGTCTGCGTGCGCGAACGATCGGTGCGGAGCGCGGCGTCCAGCGCAGCCTCGGTCGAACCCATGCCGCTCAGGAGCGTCGTCCATTCAAGCGCAGGCGAATCGGCGGCGGCGGCGAGCAGCGTCCGCGCAGCCCGTTGCTGCTGCTCGGGATCGCCGATCGAAGGTGCGAGCGATCGGGCCAGCTCGCGCTGCACTTTCGGCATCGCGTCGTCGTCGTGCAGCCAATCAAGATAGCGCTGTTGCACCTCATCGCCCGTGTGCCCACCAGCATCGTCGCCGCGCGACAGCAGATACAGAAACCGACTCGCGGGACCGCGCCAGCCGAGTGCATGGGCTTGGCGCAACAGCGCTTCACCTGCAGCACGATCGCCGCGCAGGGCGGTGGTGACTCCAAGCCAGCCAAGATTGAGGCCGCTCAGCGGATCGAGACGTTGTGCTTCAAGAAAACTGCCATGTGCGGCCTCGACATGCCCCACCTCGAACCGACCGAGCCCTTGCCACAACCAGGTGTTCGCGTTGTTCGGTTCAAGCTCCAGCGCGCGCGCGATCAGCATCACTTCGCGCAAGCGCTCGCCATTTTCGGCGTCGAGGCGCGCGCGCACCGCGAGCGCGCCGGCGTGTTCGGGGTTGAGTGTCAGCGCTCGCGCCGCAGCCTCGGCGGAGCGTGCGAGCGTGTCCACACCGGCAGGCTCGGGTGTATACGAGCGCCACACGTACCAGGTGCTCGCAAGCGCGGCCCATGCGTCGGCGAAGCGCGCGTCCAGCGTTACCGCACGCTCCAGGAGTTCACGCGCAGCCGGCAGGTTGGCCCCGCGTTGGGCAAACAATTGCCGGCCACGCAAGTAAAGCTCGTATGCCTCGATGTCCGCGGTGGCGGGCGCGACCTTCACTTTGCGCACGCCGAGGGAATCGGCCAGTGCATTCGCGATGGACTGCGAGATCTGCTCCTGGACCTCGAAGATATCGGTGAGTCGCCGATCGTAACTTTCCGACCACAACTGCCGATCCTGTGCGGCGTCGATCAGCTGCGCGCTGATGCGTACCTCGTCTCCTTGTCGCCGCACCGAACCTTCGAGAAGATAAGCCACGCCGAGCCGCGCCGCGATTTCGCTCGTACCCGCCGCCGCTTTATCCCGAAAGGCAAACGAGGAACTGCGCGAAGTCACCTTGAGGCCGGGAATGCCCGCCAGCACGTTGAGCAATTCCTCCGCGAGACCATCGGCGAAGTAAGCGTCATTGGGATCCGGGCTGCGATTGATGAAGGGCAAGACTGCGATCGAGTGGGGATCGACGGGGCCGGCGCGAACCACTGGCGCGGGGACCGGTGTACTGACGGGGCTCGGCGGTGCGCTCAAGGACGCACGCTTGTCGGCATAGGGCGCGAGTACCTGATGCAATATCGAGAGACTGAGGGCCCCGAGCACCAGCACCACGGTCGAGACGTCGATGCGCCGGCCAGTGCGCGCATTCTGCGGATTGTCGCGGCCGGGCCCGCGGTCGACGCGCAATCCGCTGGATGTCAACTCGAAGCGCCAGGCCAGCAAAAGCAGCACGGGCCACGCGAGCAACATTGCCCCGAGCAACCACCGCACGCTGGCAATCGAAAAACCCAACGCCGGGAACAGCAGATTCGCGATGGCCACCAGCAACCACGTCAGCGCGAGCCACGCCACGGCGACACGGAACACGTTGCGACGCTTGAGTTCGGCGAGCAGGTTCATGGCACTGGAGCCGGTGGGACGCATTCGAAGTCGGACTTGCCGAGCGGGCGGCACTGCGGCGGATAACCGTGCTTGCGCCAATAGTCGGCAAGACCGACTCGCGTCACGAGCTTCTTGAAGCCAGGCGAGTTGCGCCATTCTGCGGGTAGAGAAAGCCACGTAACGCCCGTGTCGAAGGAAAGTTGGTCCGCGTCCGCGACCCGATCAAAAGCGCCGAAAAAGAGATAACCCGTGGCGTCGTCGACACCCGCTATCCACTCGCTGTCGCCTTCCATGAAGAATCGACGGGCGAGTTCGTTGGCATCGTCGCCTGGCGTCTGCGGATCGTCCAGCCTTGCCATGATCGCAGTCTGCGCTGCGGTGTTTGCGCCCATCTCGTGCAGCAACAGCCGCGCGCCGATGCGGTCGCCGCGTGCGTGCAGTAACGGCACGAACTCGAAGGCGCGATTTGTGGTGAAGCCTTCGGCGACGCCACGCTCGAACAGCGCCAGCGCCTGCTCGATCTGTCCGGCGTGCAGATGCGTCAAGGACTTCCAGCGCACGCAATTGCGGTATGCAGGATCGATCGCGAGGCAGCGGTCTTGATCGGCGTGCGCGCGCTCGAAGAATCCGAGATTGAGCCAGGCGATGCTGCGGAAGAGCCACGCGGTGGCATTGTTCGCATCGGCGGCAATCGCGCGGTCGAAGTGTGCGAGCCCGGTTTCCCAGTTGATCGGAGCATTGTTCATCTCGGCCATGCCAAGCGCGGCCCAGGGCATTGAGAGCTTCGCATCCAGCTCGAGCGCGCGTCGCGCGGCCGTCCGGGCGAGTTCGGTGTAGTCGCGGTCGCGTATGCCCCAACTCTCGGCGACGCTGTAGATGCCGGCAAGACCTTCCCAGCCGCGCGCGAACTTGGGATCGAGTTCGACCACGCGCTCGAACAGCCGCACGCCTTCTTGCATGTCGCGGCGCGCAATGAACAGCTCGCGCGCCTTGAGATAAGTCTCGTACGCCGGCAGGTTGTCGGTATCGGCCTTGACCTCGACGGCGGGGCTGTCACCGTCGGCAACCTTCAACGCGCCGCGCAGCGCGCCAACGATGGCCTTCGCGATTTCGTCCTGGATCACGAAGATGTCGGTGAGCTCGCGGTCGAAGGTTTCCGACCACAGGTGCCGATCGTTGGCGGCATCGATCAACTGCGCGGTGATGCGCACCTGGTTGCCGGACTTGCGCACGCTGCCTTCGAGCAGATGTGCGACCTTGAGTTGCTCCGCGATCGCGCGCGAACCGAGCTCGCCGCCCTTGAACGCGAACGACGAGGTGCGCGACGCGACCTGCAAGCCCTCGACGCGCACCAGCACATTGAGTAATTCCTCGGAAATGCCGTCGGAAAAATACTCGTTGTCCTTGTCTGCGCTCATGTTGACGAACGGCAACACCGCGATGGAGTTGGGCGCGATGGGCGAGTTCGTAGTCGCGGAAAAGGAGTCAGAGTCATTTTCCGAGGCGACAGACTCGGCATTGGCGGAACCTGGTACGTCGGAAAATGACTCTGACCCCTTTTCCGCCCTTTCGGCCGCCGCGCGCGGCCACCAGCGATCCGCGGCGATCACCACGATCAGCGCCAGCAATCCCGCGAAGAACAACCGATCCATGCGTCGCGCGGTCTGCGGCGCGATCGATTCCGACGACGCAACCTCTCCGTCGCGCTTCAAGCCTGTAGACGTCAGCTCGAACACCCACGAGAACACCAACGCCGGCACGAAACCCAGCGCGAGCAACACGACCAGCGTCTTGAGCACCCAGCCGGGAGTGCCGAAAATCGGCAGCAAGGTTTCCGCCACCTGCACTGTCAGCCACGCGCCGACGAGATACAGCCCCGCCATGCGGATCACGTTGCGGCGCTTGAGCTCGGCGAGCAGGCTCATTCGCAGGTGTCCTTGAGAACAGGGGTCGGAGACATTTTTTCCGTGCCTCTCGACAGGCTGCCCATGATGCCGCACGCACGTCCCTGACCCCTTTCCTCTCTGTTCGTCACTTCGCGAGATCTCCCAGTACCGGCAACCCTATCTTGCGGCAGAACGCGGCGAAACGCGGGTCGTCGCGGTACGGCGCGATGAACGGATCGGTGAGCAGGCGACGCAGGCCGGGGTCGCGATTGGTCCATGCTTGCTCAAGCCATTCGAACACCTTCTCCGGTTCGCGGCGCTGTGCGTAGGTCTCGGCGATCTGGAACGCCGCGAAGTCCGCGCTGTTGTCGATTATCTCGCGCAGGGTACGATCGGCGGCGGTCGTATCACCGGCCTGCTGGGTGGAAATCGCCAACGCGACCTCTCGCCAATAGCCCGCAGGCACCGCCTCGGCGAGCGCAACCGCATCGCGGTGATTTCCGCGCAGCACCTGCACCAAGGCGCGTTGCGCGAGCACCGGATCGCTGTCGGGCGCCAGCTCGACCGCGCGTTCGGCCGCCTGCTGCGCCTCGTCGAACTGCCCGAGGCCATTGAGCGTGATCGACAGCCAGTTCCAGCCGATGGCGTGGAGCGGGTCGCGTTGCAAACCTTGCCGCAGGAGCGTTACTGATTGCGCGGCGTCGCCCAGCGCGGCGAGCGCCTGGGCGAGGGTGATCAGCGCATCGGGGTCGGTCGGCGCGAGCGCCACCGCGCGCCGCGCCTCCCGTTCGGCCTCGACCCAGCGCAGTTCCGCGCTTGTCAGCACGCGAGCGTTGACCACGTGTGCGAACGACGAGTCCGGCGCCAGCTCGAGCGCGGTGTTAATCGAGCGGCGCGCGCTGGCTCTGTTCGCCTGCCACTCGGCCCCGCTCAGGAAGTTCGACGCATGGAGCACGCGCGCGCTCGCCAGGCCCGCATGCGCTCGCGCATAGCTGGGATCGCGGCGGATCGCCTCCTCGAAATAGCCGAAAGCCTTCTCGAACTCGGCCCGGCTGCCACGATCGGCGTGGAAGCGCGCCTGCAGGTACGCGTTGTAGGCATCGAGGTCGCCGCTGGGCGGCCGATCGTCCTGCGCCGCGGCGCCGGGATCGTTGAGCAACCGCGCCTTCAGCGCTTGCGCGACCGCCGTGGTGATCTCGTCCTGCAGCGCGAACAGGTCGGAGTAAGCACGGTCGTAGCGCTGCGACCACAGCGTGCGTCCGTCGGACACGTCGACCAGGTCGGCGCTGATGCGCACCTGTTCTCCGGAGCGGCGCACGCTGCCGGTCAGGAGGTGCACCACGTTGAGCTGTGCGCCAATCGCGCGTGGGTCATCCTTGCTGTCGCGGAACCGGAAGCTTGAATTGCGCGCGATGACCTTGAGGCCGCCGAGCTGTGAGAGCGCGGTGATCAGGTCCTCGGACAGGCCGTCGGAGAAGTAGGTCTGCTCGGGATCCGATGAGAGATTGACGAATGGAAGGACGGCGATGGATCGCTCGCGCGGTGCGGCCGGTATAGACGCGGCCCCCCTGGACTGCGAGGTTTCAGACACGCTCGCCACTAGCGCCGCCTCGCGCCGCGGCGCGAGAAGGAACTTGTCGACACCGAAATACGCCAGCGCGATCACCAGCAGCGCGATGATCGTGCGGTTCATGCGTTGCGCAGTTTGCGGCGCGATCGAATCGCTCGCCGATAGTTCCGCGTCACGCTTCAAACCCTGCGGCGTTAGTTCGAATATCCACGCAAACATAAGGGCCGGCACGAACCCGAGCGCGAGCAGCACCACCAGCGTCTTCAGCACCCAGCCGGGAGTGCCGAAGATCGGCAGCAGCGTCTCCGCCACCTGCACGGTCAGCCACGCACCGACGAGATACAGCCCCGCCATGCGGATCACGTTGCGGCGCTTGAGTTCGGCGAAGAAGCTACGCATCGACTTGCCGTGCCGCCCAGACTTCGTAGGCGGACTTGAGCTTCAGGTAGCGCGGATGCGCGCGGACAGAGTCAAGTCCAGGATGGATCGAGAAACGCAGGTAACTCGCCGGCCCAAACTTTGACGCGATGGCCTCGAGGTAATGCAGCGCGCGCTCCGGGTCGCCGGCACGCGCGAAGGCGATGGCGAGCGCGAACTGGTAATCGCGCGCGCCCCAGGCGTCGTCCGGCGCGGTTTCGCGGTAATTGCGTTCGGCGGCGCGAACACCCTTAAGGTCCCCGAGCATCCCGGGCAGGTCGCACGGGAAGTAGTAGCCGTTTTGCGACCAGCCGGCCGGATAGGGATCGGGCCGTGACTGCATCCGCGCATGGATCTCGCGGAG
>JBKJND010000240.1:0-3159 GCA_046596095.1 Ahniellaceae bacterium
CCCCGTTGTGCCAAGTGTAGGCCCGGAGCCCGCCGGCTGTTCAGAAGTCTCTAACGCTCCTGCTCGCATACTCGATCGCTCTCTCGCGGAGACGACCCATGCCACGCCCCATCTGGAACGGTTCACTGTCGTTCGGATTGCTCAATATTCCCATCAGCCTCATGTCTGGCGAAAAACGCACCGACATCTCGTTCCGCATGCTCGATGGTCGCAACAAGTCGCCGATCCGCTACGAGCGCGTCAACGCTGAAACCGGCGAGGAAGTTCCCTGGAAAGACATCGTGAAAGCCTTCGAATACGACAAGGGCAGTTACGTGGTGATCGAGGAGTCTGATATCGCCGCCGCCGCGAGCGACAACCGCGAGACGATCGAGCTTGACGCTTTCGTCGACCGCGACGCGATTGCGCCGAACTATCTCGAAAAACCGTATGTTCTGGTGCCCGGAAAGAAAGCAGAAAAAGGCTACGTGCTGTTGCGAGAAGTCCTGAAGAAATCCAGACGCGTCGGCATCGGTCGCGTCGTGATTCGCACGCGCGAGTACCTCGCCATGGTGACGCCGCAAGCAGACGCGTTGCTGCTGATCCTCCTGCGCTTCCCGCAGGAGCTGGTCGATCCTGCGGACTACGCGATTCCGGAAGGTTCGGCCGCAAAGTGGAAAATCACGCCGCGCGAACTTGAAATGGCGAACTCGCTGGTGGCTTCGATGTCGAGCGAATGGAAGCCGGCCGAATACAAGGACGAATTCCGCGAGCGGCTGTCCGCCGTGATCAGGAAACGCATCAAGACCAAGGGCGCAGTGAAGAAACTCCCCGTTGCCGAGGACACCCATCCAGAAGGCGCAGCTACCAACGTCGTCGACTTCATGGCACTGCTGAAGCAGAGCCTCGACAAGCGCGGCAAAGCGGGCGCGGCAAGCAGGACGACGAAGCCAGCGGCGCCCAAGCCTGCCGCGAAGAAGGCCGCCACGCGCAAGCGGGCTTAGCTCAACTTCGCGTCATGGCCCTCGAAGAGTATGTGCGCAAGCGCAAGTTTGCGGCAACACCCGAGCCGCGCGGTGCGGCTGTCAAAGGCGCGCGAAAGCGTTCGCTGTCCTTTGTCGTCCAGCTCCATCACGCGCGGGCGCGTCACTACGATTTCCGGCTGGAAGTCGACGGCGTCTTGCGCAGCTGGGCGGTGCCTAGAGGCCCGTCATTCCGTGCAGGCGAGAAGCGCCTTGCGGTCGAGGTCGAAGATCACCCGATGTCGTATGCCTCGTTCGAGGGCGATATCCCTGAAGGCAATTACGGTGCCGGACATGTGGCGGTGTTCGATCGCGGCACATGGGTTCCATGCGCGGATCCCGTCGAATCGATCAAGCAGGGCAAACTTGAGTTCGAACTTCGCGGCGAACGCTTGCGCGGCTACTGGAAGCTCATCCGGACGGCGAAGGACGCAAGCAAGCCGCAGTGGTTGCTGTTCAAGCGCGACGATGAGTTCGCGGGAGACTTCGAGGCCGACGACATGCTCGAATCAAGCGCCAAAAAGCGCGAGGCTACGCCGGCGGTACCGCAACGTGCGAATTCCGCTGCCAACAACGCGCCGCCGAGGTCAACGAAGCCCGTGCACGGTAAAGCGGTCACGGCATTACTGAAGGACGCAGCGAGCTGCGTCGGCGCCAAGAGAACAAGAGGCGCTACCGAGTGGATCGAGCCGATGCTGACGACAGCCGCTGCCAAGCCGCCGCTCGGTGAGGACTGGTTGCACGAGTGGAAATGGGACGGATATCGACTGACAGCGACTGTCTACAAAGGCAAGGTCGCCATCACCTCGCGCAACGGGCTCGCATGGCACCAACGCCTACCGCATCTGGTCAAAGCGCTGGAAGGTTTGGGCGTCGAGGCTGCACTCGACGGGGAACTGATTGCAACGACCGCGCGCGGACAGAGCGACTTCAATGCGCTGCAGCGCGCCCTGAAGAGCGGCGATACCGACGGATTGAGCTACGTGCTGTTCGATCTCGTGCGACTCGGCCAGACTGATCTCAGGGGGGTGGCGCTCGTGCAGCGCAAGTCGCTGTTGCAAAGACTTATCGCGGCGCACGGGCCATACCTCGGTTACAGCGATCACATCGTGGGTCACGGCGCAGAAGTCTTTGAGGCAGCGAGAGAACAGGAGCTTGAAGGAATAGTCAGCAAGCGAACTGCGTCGACCTACGTTTCGGGACGCGGCAAGGATTGGCTCAAGATCAAGGCTGTGGATACGCGCGAGTTCGTCATCGTCGGTTACACCAAACCGAAGGGCAGTCGCGGCGGACTCGGGGCTCTGCTGCTTGCGCAACCCGAGGGGAAGACATGGCGTTACGTAGGTCGAGTTGGATCGGGATTGTCGGAAGCCGAATTGGCGATGTTGCCGAAGCGACTACGCACAGCGCGAGGCAAACCGGCAGTGCAGCTGCCCGCTCACGTGGCGCTTTCGGAACGCGCCGTGCAATGGGTAGAGCCCGATACTGTCGTTGAGGTAATTTTTCGCGGCTGGGGCAAGGAGGGCTTGTTGCGGCAGGCCTCGTTCGCGCGGTTGCGCGAGGATCGTTCTGCAGAGTCGACACTCGCGCTGCCGGCAGGGATTCCCGCTCCGAGCAGCCCCGATCGAGTCGTCTTTCCGGATGCCGGCATCACCAAACGGCAGATTTTCGATTTCTACCTCAGCGTTGCGGATCGCTTGCTGGAAGAGATCGGCGGGCGACCGCTCTCGATCGTTCGTTGTCCCGATGGTGTAGGCGGTCAACATTTTTTCCAGAAGCACGCCGGTCCCGGATTCGGCAAAGCAATCAAGCGCTTGCCACTTAACGAGAACGATGGCGATCGAGCCGAGTATTTTTATGTCGACGACATCGCCGGCCTCATGAACCTGGTGCAGATGAATGCGCTCGAGTTCCACCCGTGGAGTTCGCGCGTCGACACGCTGGAGCAGCCTGATCGGCTGGTATTCGATCTTGATCCCGACACGTCTGTCGATTGGAAGGACATCAAGGCTGCGGCAGTCGAGGTTCGCGACCGCCTGCGCGCGGTCGGTCTCGAATCCTGGCCCAAGCTATCGGGCGGCAAGGGCGTGCACGTCGTGGTGCCGATCGAGCCGGCCGCAAAGTGGGAGCAGACCCGGGCATTCTGCGAAGCGTTTGC
>JBKJND010000242.1:0-5567 GCA_046596095.1 Ahniellaceae bacterium
CTCCGTTGCCGACCGTCAGGGGCGCCACGGGAATCGCGGATCTGGCCGGGGGGGGCGGGTCTCGCTCTCGCGGCAAATCCTGTTGTCGCGGCAAGCTCCCATTTGGAAGGCTGCTGGGTAACCGCCATTGCGAACGAGTGGGGCGCGACTTTGCGCCGCGTCGTGTGCCACGCTGAATCCTGCGTTGTCATGGCATTGCGATCAGATCAAAGCGTGCAAGGCCCCGAGTGGGAACCTCGGGACCACTCGCGGCCACACGCAACGCAGCGAAGCCGCCGCGCCGTTTACGAACCGTGCGCCGCTTTGTGCCAGAATGCGCGCCCCTTGCCCGTGCCTTGCGCGGGCGCGCAGTTGACCTCAAGGTTTGTGTACGCGATTTATGTCTAAAGACGATCAAATTGAAATGGAAGGCACCGTCCTCGAGACGCTGCCGAACACCGTGTTCCGGGTCAAGCTTGAAAACGGGCACGTGGTCACCGCACACATCTCCGGACGCATGCGCAAGAACTACATCCGCATCCTCACCGGCGACAAGGTCAAGTGCGAACTGACCCCCTACGACCTCACCAAGGGCCGCATCACCTACCGCATGAAGTAGGTGCGCATCGCGCCCTTGCAGGATCGAAGGGCGCTTGCTCGTCACCTGCGAGCCCCTGCCGGTCATTCCCGCGTAGGCGGGAATCCAGTTGCTGGCCTCAACCCAACAGTTCTTGCCACAGGTCTCGCCAGTCGGGATTGCTCGTCTCTATCAACCGAATCTTCCACGCGCGATTCCATTTCTTGATTTGCTTCTCGCGGGTGATCGCCGATTCCATCGTGGCGTGCTGCTCGAACCAGACGAGCCGAGTCACGGCGTTGGTCTTGGTGAATCCGTCGACTACGTGCTCGCGATGCTGCCAAGTACGCTGGAAGAGGTTGCTGGTGACTCCTGCATAGAGCGTCCCCTTGCGGCAGCTAGAAAGGATATAGACCGCTGGCTGACGCTCTCGCAAGAAACTGGATTACGCGCGGCTCCCGCCGCGCGCCCTTCGGGTCATTCGCTGCGCGAATGTTCGTTTCGGCATCCTGCCTTCACAGTCCCGCCTACGCGGGAATGACGAGAATTATGATTTCGCGCAAGCTCTAGAGAGTGACGAGGGTGAGTTGCGCGGGCAGGACACGCGTGACGATCACGGCGTGGTGGCGGTGGCGGTGCGCATGGGGACGGGGGGAGAGCGACCGTTGTTGGACCAGAGGTCGAACATGAAATCGGCGCGGCGCTGATTTCGCGGTCCAGTGGCGATGCCGCCGGGGCGTAGCGTCTGGCACATGGCGGTTTCGCTCGGCACGTTGACGCGCGCGGCCTCGTCGCGCAGGAACTCGATGTAATCCCGGCTTGCAACCTGGTGGCGCAAGGTCACTGTCACCGTGATCGGCCGCACGGCCTCCGCGCTTACCGGGATTGCATACGCGATGTCGTCGTAGTTCACGAGTTTCCCCGAACCAGGCGAAGTCTCGGGATACGTCAGGCCGATCGGCTGCGTCTCCAGATCGTTGCCACCGCGAAATCCGAGTGGCGGAATGCGATTGTCCTTCTGGATGCAGTTGTTCAACACGAAGTGGAACTGCTCGCGCCCCTGCGCGTCATGGATCACGCATTGGCCAAGTGCTTGATTCCAGATGCCGTGATGCACCTCGTACACGCGTGCTTGCGCGTCGCGCGTCAGAACGGCGGTGGCGGGGTTGTAGGCCGCGCTTTCGAACAACAGTTGATTGTCGGCGCCGCGGGCGACCACATTGACCCACATGCGTCGGCCTTCGCCGTAGCTGGTCGGCAGCTTGTGGCCGCTGAGGTTCGTCACGCGTACGCGAGCGTTGAGCGTTTGCATGCCCGGACCGATCGGATCCAGCGCGACAGTCAAATTCGCACTGCGCGTTGTCAGCATCTCGGTCGCAAGTGCAATGGTGCGATCGAACTCCACTTCGCGATTGAGTCCGGCGACGCCGCCATAGAGTGCTTTCAGCAACCCCGGCACCCAGACGTTTGCGCCGACCATTTCATGCACCGGCAGATTGTCGGTACGCGAACCCGGCGCATTCGACACGCATGCGCGCGCCCCCGCATCCGCGCTCTTGCGCATGTGGCAGCTCTGACAGGTCTCGCCAACTCGTCGCAAGGTGCCGCCGGCCGGTTCGGTGGCAGCGAACCCATCCGCAAAAATGCGCGCGCCGTAATCCGATTGCTTCCATTCGGTATAGGTCCGCTCGATCGGGAATGGAATGCCGGTGAGCGTGCCGTCATTGAGGATGAGCTTCTTGAGCGCCGATGCGTTGGTCGGACCCAAAATCGGCGTGGTCACATCGTGGCAACTGCCGCAGAGTTCGCTGCGTTGGTGCTCCGGAGAAAATTCCCAGCCGTGCGGCGGCGAGCCGACGCCCGGCTCGGGATACTGGTACGGACCACGACGACATGGACCGAAGGCACCATTGGTCGCGCACGTATCGCTGTCATCGACAAAAAAGTTCGCGTTCTCGTTGCGCGTGGTTTGCCCGGTGGTACCGGTCGGCATTACGCGGTGACAAAAGTGGCAGCCCACGCCGTCGTAATCGGTGTTGTCGAAGTCCTGATCGTCGTGATCGCCCTCGAGCCGACAACCGTTGAATCCTTCGACCGTGCCGCCGAAACCATCCTTGCGCACATGTCCGCGCAGCCATGCGCCCGGCACATGACAACGCAGGCAGTAGTCACCGACGCCTGGAACGTCGGCATTGGCCACATCCAGCGCAGCCCAGAACAAGGGGTCGCGACCGGCATTCGCCATCATCGTGCCGGCCCATGAATTGAACGGCAGCAGGCGACGATCTACGGCATTGTTGGTGTTGCCGTGGCAACCCTCGCAATTTGCATTGGCCTCCAGACTGAAGGCCAGCAGCGGCTGCGTACCGTGCGGAGTGAAATCTGCGGTGCCTCCGGCAACTGAAATCGCCCCGTTACCCGCGACCGCCAACGCGGTCGCGAACATGACCAAGCAGACGCTCAGAATGAAAAGCCGCCATGGCGCGGCGTGACGACTTTTCACCATCATTCGTAGCCGTTGGAGAACAGGAAGTCGCTGTCCGGCGCGAGTACCGAAACCGAGTAGCTCGACGGAGCGCCGGCCTCAGCCACGCCGAGGCTGCTCGGCACCTCGAACGCGCGACCGTCAGCGACGAAGCTGAAGGAATACAGCGTTCCCCAGTTGAGTTCATTGCCAGCTGGAGATGTCCACGTTACGCGGCCGCCAGTGGCCTGGCTAGTCCAGTCGTTCGCCGGATTCGAGTCCCCGTCGTCGAACGAAATGCCTGTGATGCCACTGGCGCCAACGGGCATCGAGAAACTATTGAAACCGAGGTTGCGCAGGACTTCGAAGTTAGGCGGCGCGCCTTGCGTCACTGCTCGCGCAAAGTCGACGTTCATGACCGCGTAGTTGTAGCGGTAGCTGCCACCCCCAAGATCGACGACCTTCACCGCGACTTTCGCATGGCCCTCGGCCACCGAAAGCTCGCGATTGCTCGCGAGCGCGTTGAACACCGTCGGGTCGACCCATCGATCGATGGCCGGACCGAGGCGGAACGGCGTGCCGTTGGTCGAACTCCAGGAGTTGGTGCCCGCGTTGTAGACGCTGTTGAACGGGCGCGTGGCCATGGTGTTGTAGACGTTGATGTCGTCCTGGACGATGTACCAGGACTCGGTGAAAAAAGTGGCGCCGGGATTCACTGCGAGATCCACTGCCGACTCGCGCACCAGCATGCGACGATCGAACTGCCCGCTGCTGACGGAGTTCTCGACGCCGTCGCAGTTGGTGTCGAAGATCGACCGGCAGCGGCCGAACTGGCCCGTGGCCGGAACGATTTCGCGGCGCGGACCGAGATCCTGGAAGGCGTCGTTGTTACCGGTGCCGTAGGTGTCGCCGCAACTGCGCCTCAGGATGTGGTTGCCTCCGAGGCCGGGCGCGCAATTGCCGGTATTCGTGGTGAGGAAGGCGTGCTTGACGCTTGACCGGCCGATCTGCACGAGCGAGCCGTTCGCATTGATCCGGTAAAGGTTCCAGATCAGGTAGGGATGCTGATCGTTGCCCGCGTACGGGTAATTCCATGGGCTCGTCGTGAACTTCTCGTACCAGGACACGTCGGCGGTGTAGCGCGCGGCGCTCGTGCCGTTCGGATCGTTGATCGTTTGCACCAGTGTGCCGTTGTTGGTGTTGTTGATCAGGGTGGAGCTCGGCACGAACTTGATCTGCCCGGTGGACCCGTTGCAGCCAGAGCAGCCACCGTACGTCATCGAGTACGTCTGCATGAAGACGTCGGCCTGGTAGGTCTCGCCCGGCACGCCCGGAACCGCCTCTCCGTGGAAGTTTGGCGTGCCCGTCCCCTTGGGCACGGCGCCCAGTGCGCGGGTGCGCAAAGGGGAAACCAGGTGCAGTTCCGCAATCCGCGCGTCGGCGGCGAATGGATTCCCGAGGAGCGCTGCGAGCTCGGTCGAGACTTTCAGATCCGCGCTGCGGATGCGGAACGTGGCGCCGCCGTCGATCCACTCGAACATCAGGGAGTCAGCGTAGAACAGCACCCGACCGTCGCGAGCGACGAAGTCAATCCGTGGGGACACGGCATCTCCACGCACCTCATAGCGCATGCCCGAAAAGTCGATCGGCACCTTGCTCCCGGAAAGCCGGAGTCCGCCACCCAGGGAACCCGATCCACCCACCACGGCGTGCACGGAATCCTGGGTACCGTGCAAGTCGAAGGTGCTCTGCTGCGAGAGGTCGACATTGAAACCGGCCCTCAGCGAGTCGGTGGAAGGCCGCGCGCCCTGCTCGCGACCGAGTCCGAATTCCTTCAGCAAGGGAGTGTTGAAGCGCAGGCGCAGCGTGCCGCCCTGACTCGTGGCGGTGCCGTCGCCCGCACGCAACGCCACGCGTGCGTCAGCCGAAGGCGCGAAGTCGACGGGTGTCTGCGGACCGACGGCTCGCGTGGCGCCAAGCGCGAGATTGACGGCACAAGCCAATCCTGCGGCGGTCAGGAAACGGATCGACGAACGCATACTCGAACTCCGGCAGGTCAATCGCAAAATGCTACTCGCGATTGGATATTCCCGCCAGCGGCTTCGCTGCACTGCGACGGGCGTCGCAATGGCGGCGACGCTCGGCTCCAGATGCCGTGTCAGCGCAGCGCCGGATTTGCGACTGCACCTCAGGCCCAACTGGGCAGCGTGTGGCGCAGCACCTATTCAGCGAGAACCGGAACCAGTGCGGTGGATTCCTCGACTGCGGTGATCTTGAGTTCGCCATCCACGACATCGACGTCGACTCGACCACCAGCTACGAGCTTGCCAAACAGCAACTCGTCGGCGAGCTTGCGCTTGATGCGCTCCTGGATCACGCGCGCCATCGGGCGTGCACCCATCAGCGGATCGAAGCCGTGTTTTGCCAGCCACTGCCTGGCCTCCGGCGAAGCGCTGAGCGACACGTGCCGTTCCTGCAACTGGGTCTCGAGTTCGATCAGGAACTTGTCGACCACGCGCAGGATGTGGTCCATGTCGAGTGCGCGGA
>JBKJND010000365.1:0-8469 GCA_046596095.1 Ahniellaceae bacterium
AGTTCAAGCGCGGCATCGAACGCATGCTCGCGATGCAACCCGTACCCGTGGTGCCGATGGCGCTGCGTGGCATGTGGACCAGCATGTGGAGCAAGCGCGATGGGCGGCTCGGGCGCATGCGCGTGCCGCGTCGCATTCGCGCCGAGGTGGAACTTATCGCCGGACCGCCCGTGCCACCCGAACTGGCGACCGCCGCCGAACTCGAAGCGCGCGTGCGCGCCCTGCGCGGCACCGCGGAGTAGCGCGAGCGGCGGTCAATCGGTGAGGTCGCGGCCGGTGCGTTCGCGGTACCAGATGCCGAGCAGCCAGCGCGAGATCGACAGCGGCGGCGAAAGTTTCAAGGTGCCGGCCGCACGCTCGCGATCGATGTCGTCCGGCGAGAACCAGCGCGCTTCGACAATCTCGTCGCCCACTTCAATGGCTTCGCTCAACGCGTTTGCGCGAAAGCCAATCATCAGCGAAGTCGGAAATGGCCACGGCTGCGACGCCTGATACACCACGTCCCCGACGCGCACGCCAGACTCCTCGCGAACCTCTCGACGCACAGCGTCTTCCAGCGTCTCTCCAGGTTCGACAAATCCGGCGAGCGTGGAAAAGCGATGCGGACCCCACGCGGCCTGTCGACCCAGCAAGGCACGACCCGCATGCTCGACCAGCACGATGACTGCTGCGTCGGTGCGCGGAAAATATATCTCGCCGCAGGCCGCATCGCCGCACATCGCGCGGTGTCCGCCTGCGATCAGCTCGGCGCTGTGCCCACACCGGCCACAGAAATGTGCGCGCGATTGCCAGTGCAGCAACGCACGTGCGTAGGCCGCGAGCCCTGCATCGTGGGCCGGCACGTTCGCGGCAATTGAGCGCAAGTCGCTCCAGACGCCAGAGGCAGTTTTTTCGACTTGCTCAGTACTTGCAGCCACGGCAAAGATCGGCGCGTCTTCCTCGAAGCCGAGCAAACTGGCCAGCGCGATTGCGTCGGGCGTGTCGACGTCGCGCAAGTTCGCGCGCGCCAGCGTCCTGCCGTCCGCGCTGAGTTCGACGCGGCCATCTGGCGCAACACGCACCACTCGCGCGCGTCGATCCTCGCGCAGCGACGTGACCCAATCCAGATCCTCGCGCCGCTCGCCTCCGCGATCAAACGAGGGGTCAGGGTAAGTTTTCACAAAGGCGAAAGGGGGAACTGAACCACTGAGCTGTGAAAAGCGACTCTGACCCCTCTTTTGAGTTCCTTTGCTCACACCGTGAACGACGAGCCGCAGCCACAGGTGGTTTTTGCGTTGGGGTTGCGCACCACGAACTGCGCGCCCGCAAGCGACTCCGAGTAGTGGATTTCCGAGCCGGCGAGATACTGAAGGCTCACCGGATCGACCAGCAACGTCATGTCGCCCTGCGCGATCGCGAGGTCGTCCTCGGCCTGCTCTTCGTCGAAGCTGAAACCGTACTGGAATCCCGAGCAGCCGCCGCCCGAGATGTACACGCGCAGCTTGAGATCGCTATTGCCTTCGCCCTCGATCAGCGTCGCCACCTTGCGCCGCGCAGCCGCGCTCACCGCGATTGGCGGGGGGGGGAAGGGGTCAGAGTCATTTTTCGTTGCGCTGACTGCATTCACCACGACTTTCTCCAATCGAAAAATGACTCTGACCCCTTTTTCTTCATGACCCCTTTTTCTTCAAACTCTCAGGCTTGGGCAGACAACGCAAGTGGGACATGTTCGAGCCCCGGCAACGCGCGCTGCTCATCGAGCCGCACCAGGCGCCCGTTGACCTGCGCACCCGCCGCGACCTGCAACATGCGGTAGTGCACGTCGCCGTCGACGCGGGCGTTAGCTGCCAGCTCGACTCTCTCGGTGGCGCACAAATCGCCGGTCACCTGCCCGTTGATGATGGCGCAGGCGACTTCCACCCTTCCTTCAATGCGGCCATTCTCGCTGAGAGTCAAGGTGCCATCGCGTCCGCTCGCCACCACGCTGCCGTTGATGTGGCCGTCCACGTGCAGACCGCCCGCGAACTCCACATCGCCATGAATGCTCATACGCGACCCGATGAGCGATTCCACTGCGGCCGACCTCACTGGCGTTTTGCCGTTCTTGCTATTGCCAAACATCGGGATCCCCCCCTGCTTTCAACGCCGTCTGCCACGCGAAAGATTCTTCGACCGTCGTGCCATCGCTTGCGCGTGCGCGCACCACGACACGATCCGGCTCGAACCCGGCGGGCAGGATCAGGCTGCTTTCGAGTTGCTGAAAGTACTTGAAGTCGTACACCAATGGTGTGGCCGCCGTCTCTTGTTGCAGACGATCCCACTCCAGTTGCTCGAGTTTGTCGGCGCCAACTCCCGACACACGTACGGTGACCGCGCCGCGATTGGTCTCGCCAGCCTGCGCATTGCGCGTCAGCAGCACGCGAAAACCGAACGCATTGGAGCGGCCGATCGGACGCAATGCCAGCCGTTGCACCTTGAGTGCGCGGCCCGTCTCGCCGCCCACCAGTCGCTGGTAAAACGCCAGATCGTCGCGCAATTTTGCGAGATCGCCCTCCCGTACGCGCAGGGTTTTCTGCAACGATTCATTGGCGAGACGGGATACCTGGTCCGAGCGTTCGAGTACTGCGATGCGGCGTTTGGCGGCATCCATGGTGATGCCGAGCTCGCTCACCGTGCGGGTGCTGCCGGCAGCGCTCTCACGAATGGCGGCAAGATCGGGAGCGGCTTGTTCGGCGCCGAGCCACCAGGCCAACGCAAGCGTGGCAAGCCATGCGAGCGCGATCCCGACCGCCAGCATCCGGCGTTGACGCGCGTTGTCACTGCGCACAACCAGTTTCGGAGTCGCGCTGGCGCTCACAGACGGGTGCTCACAGAAAGCGGAACTCGAATGCGACCGCGCGCTTGCCCGGGTCCTCGACCTCGACGCTGAAAAGCGCGGTCCCGGTCGGCGGAATCCCGCGCTGCAACGTGCGGCGGTCCGAGACGTACTCGCTGGGCTGGAAGCGACGCATGCCGATGCGGGTTTCGTTGACATCGGCCAGCGTGATCTCGATCACCGGAAACGGCTGGGTGAACGACGCCTCGTTGACCAGCGTCGCGCCGATGATGAGCGCGTTGTTGACGCTGGGGTGCGGCCTCACATCGCGCGCCGCCAGGGCAATCGAGTCGGGCACGGGATTCGCCGGCAAGGGACAGCGCAGCGACTCGCAGGCGCGCAGCAACAAGGGGCGCAACACGGCGACGTCCATGATCTGCGCGCGCGCAACCCACGCGACTTGACCGGTAAGCATGGCCAGCAGCAAAGTGCTGCCGACCCACCAGCCCCACCCGGAGTTCGCGCGTGTGCGCCGACCCCGGCGACGCGCAAAGGCAGGTGCCGCAGGCTCCATCGCCGCACGATGCGCGCGTCTTGCGGCGATGCGATCCAGCGGGCGATGGCTGTCGCGGTGCAAACGCGGTGGTTCCACAATGGCTGCGCGTGGTTGCGGATGCACGGGCAGGCGCGCGGGCGAATCAGTCAGCGGCCAGCCGTTCTCGTCGAAGCGCAGCACAGGCGCGTCGTGTGCGGGCAAATCCGCCGCCAATTCACTGTCGTCAGCGACACGCGAATTACCTCCGCTCGCACCGGAATTCGCGTCCAGTTCGTCGGCGAACACCTCGGTCAAATCGCCGTAGCCCGATTCGATGACTGCGGGTGTCCTGGTGACCGCGGGTGCCTTCATCGCGGGCGGCAGTGGCGCAAACAAGGCGGCGTGCGGCGCCGGCGCGACGCGCGAGATTTGCGTCAATTCCACGGGTTTGGAAGGCGTCGAATGCAGTCGCAAACTCGGCTGGTGCGTGTCCGGCAACACTTCGGCGAGCGTATCGAGCGCGGCAAAGCTGCGGCGGCAATGGCCGCACCGCACATGGCCGCGACCCTCCGCCAATTGCGCGGAAGCGATGCGAAAGATGGTGAGGCACGAAGGGCATTGGGTATGCATCCTTTCGATTATGACGACCGCAGCGTCCCCAGACGTTAAGCAGTTGTTGTCAGGCTTGAAGGCCGCACGCGGCCGGAGAGGCGCACCCAGCCGTCGCGCTCCACGCTGTCGAGAGCGCCGCACCATGGCGCGAACGCGACCGCAACGTCTGCTGCCTGATCGGGCAAGATGCCGGACAGCGCGATCGCGGCGCCGGGTTTGCCCCAGGCAACGATGCTGGCGACGTATCGCACCAGCGTGCCCGCGAGAATATTGGCGACGATCGCGTCGGCGATTGCGTGTGGCATCGCGGTAGCGTCCTGCAACTCGATCTGCGCGCTCACCTCGTTGCGTTCGGCGTTGTCGCGGCTCGCGGTTAGCGCCTGCGGATCGTTGTCGATGCCAATGGCGTGCGCGGCACCCAGTTTAAGCGCAGCTATCGCGAGTACCCCTGACCCGCATCCGATATCTGCGACGGTGGCGCCTGCGAGCGCAAGGCCATCCAGCCACTCAAGACAAAGCGCTGTCGTTGCATGCGTGCCGGTGCCGAACGCGAGGCCCGGATCAAGTCTTACCACCGCAGCGTCGGCATCTTGTGCTTCGGTCGGCAGCGCGTGTGTGCTAGGCACGATGTACGTGCGTCTGCCAAACCGCATGGGCTTGAAGTCGTCGAGCCAGACGCGCTCCCACGCCTGATCGGCGACGTGCTGCCACACGGCTCGCGACTCAAGATCGACTCCGAGCGCCGTCGAGCAATCTTTCGTCACCGCGTCCTTGTCCGCGTCCGCATCGAACAAGGCGTGCAGTTCAATCGAAGGCCACAGCGGCGCTTCGCCGACGCCAGGCTCCAGCACCGCGAGTTCCGCCGGCGTGCCCGCGTCGGCGTCGAGCAGCGTCACCGACAGCGCACCAGCCGCCATTAACGCGTCCTCGAATCGAGCGTGCTCGCGTGCATCGCAATGCACCACAAGTTCCAGAAAAGGCATCAGTTTTCAGCTCGTTCCTGCGTGTTGCGCTCGACGATCCAGTGCTGGCGAAGGCGCAACAAGCGCACACCGCTGTACAGATAGTTGACGCTGAAAAGGAACGACAGCGCGATGGCCGCAAGGTGCCAGCCCTGCACGAGCATGAGCTGCGGCTGCGCGCGAATGAGCCACCAGATGCCGCCTTGAAACACGACTGCCGCGGGCATCAGCCAGCGAATATTCGCCAGCTGATCGCGAATGATGTCGGCGAGGAGCGCCCGTTCGCCCGCGCTCTGGAAATCGGCGGCGTGTCGTCGCACGACCTTGAGGTCGTACGCATAGAGTCCCCACACCGCCGCCGCGTAGAGCGCGTTGAGCGCAAACCAGCGCGCCGGATCGCCGACCTGGGTTAACGCCACCGCCTCGATCAACGTGGCACCGAAATAGATGAAGGTATGCCCGAACTCGAGCGGCCAGCCGATGAACGACAACGTGTGCACCAGCGATCGCGACCAGAAGATCAGGATCGCCAACAGACCCGTCGCGATGTAAGGCCAAGCCTGCCACTGCCACTCGACGATCGGCACCACCGAACTTGCCGCCAGCACGCCAAGCGCCAAGCCCTGGATGATGCTGATGAGCGTGAGCTCGATCCCCACCACCGTCGCATCCATCTGCGCCTTGACCGCGCGTCGCAACTCGCGCTGCTCGACGGGCGATTCTGCTGCATCGCTGGGCGTTGTCGGATTCAAGTCACGACATTCCGGCGCGTGGGTCTCGGAGCCACCCGAATCCACAGACGGCACTGCGATGCCGCAATGACCCGGGACTTGCTGCGCGCGCGGACGGCAGCCTCAAGCGGCAGCGGACTCAATGGTGCGGAGCTCTTCGGCCAACGCACGCTCGGCGTGCCACAAGTCGAAGTCCTGCTGCATGCGTAGCCATAGCGCCGGGCCGTTGCCGGCGAGCTTGCCGATACGCAACGCCATCTCCGGCGTGAAACCCTTGCGTTCGGTCAGCAGGTCATGCAGCGATTGCCGCGACACGTGCAGTCGGCGCGCGGTTTCGGACACGCCGAGGCGCAGCGCCGGCAACACATCCTCGCGCAGCAAAGCGCCCGGGTGGGTCGGCGCGCGGTTTGGGAGGCGCTTCGCTGCGATTGTGGCCATATTCGACTCTAGTGATACTGCTCAAGATTGACCTTCAAAGCATCACCATCGGCCCACTCGAAGGTGATGCACCACGGTCCGTTGACGTGGATGCTGTACCGCTGTGGCTTGCCTCTCAATGAGTGAAAATTGAAGCCGGGCACTGCCAGATCTCCCAACCCGCGAGCCGCGTTCATCGCATCGAGACGGCGCAGGATTCGGGTTTGCAAGTCCGGCCGCACCTTGGCCACCGTGCCTGTACGGAACAGGTCGGACAGCCCCTTGTGCACGAAGCTCCGGATCATGCGTCAGCGTCCATCATCTATTGACACAATGTCAAGCGTTGCTTGACAAAGCGGGCAAACGCGTCGCGCCTGCGACACGCGCGCGACGATACCTGGTCATGGCACGAGGAGTTTCGCTGCCCTCAACCCATCCTGCGCGCTCAGCCGCCGTGTGGTTTGTCGCGGCGGTCGGCGAGGCGTTTTTCGAGGTAGTGGATGTTCTGCGCGCCTTGCTGGAAGCCGGCGTCGGCCATGATGCGTTGCTGCAGCGGGATGTTGGTCTTGACGCCTTCGACCACAGTCTCGTTGAGCGCGATGCGCATGCGCGCGATGGCTTGCGCGCGATCGCTGCCGTGCGCGATGAGCTTGCCGATCATCGAGTCGTAGTTGGGCGGCACGCGGTAATCGTCGTAGAGATGCGTGTCGATGCGGATGCCGGGGCCACCGGGCGCGTGGAAGCGTTTCACGAGGCCAGGACTCGGCAGAAACGTGTCGGGATCTTCGGCGTTGATGCGGCACTCGATCGCGTGTCCGCGAAATTCGATCATCTCCTGGGTGTACGAAAGTTTTTCGCCGGACGCGATCAACAGTTGCTCGCGCACCAGATCGACACCGGTAATCATCTCGGTCACTGGATGCTCGACCTGGATGCGCGTGTTCATTTCGATGAAGAAAAACTCGCCGTCCTGAAACAGGAACTCGAAGGTGCCAGCGCCGCGATAACCGATGCGCTGGCAGGCCTCCACGCACACGCCGCCAATGCGCGCACGCTGCTCGGCGGTGATGCCGGGCGCGGGGGCTTCCTCGACGACTTTCTGGTGGCGCCGCTGCATCGAACAATCGCGCTCGCCGAGATGGATGGCGTTGCCGTGGTTGTCGGCGAGCACCTGGATCTCGATGTGGCGGGGATCCCCGAGAAATTTCTCCATGTAGAGCTGGTCGTTGCCGAACGCCGCTCGGGCTTCGGCCCGGGTCGTGGCTATCGCGTTGGCGAGGTGCGCTTCGGTGTGCACGACGCGCATGCCGCGTCCGCCGCCGCCGCCCGATGCCTTGACGATCACCGGATACCCGATGCGTTTGGCGATGAGCGAGCTCGCCGCGGCGTCATCCGACAACGCGCCATCGGACCCTGGCACGCACGGCACACCCGCCGCCTGCATGGCGCGAATCGCCTCGACTTTGTCGCCCATCATGCGAATGACCGATGCCGGCGGTCCGATGAACACGAACCCGGATTTCTCCACGCGCTCCGCGAAGTCCGCGTTCTCGGACAGGAATCCGTAACCGGGATGGATACCCTCCGCGTCCGTGACTTCGGCCGCGGCAATGATCGCGGGCACATTGAGGTAGCTGTCGGCGGCGGGAGCGGGACCAATGCACACGGTCTCGTCGGCCATCGCCACGTGCTTGAGATTGCGGTCGACGGTGGAATGCACCGCGACTGTGCGGATGTTGAGTGCCTGGCAGGCGCGCTGGATGCGCAGCGCGATTTCGCCGCGGTTGGCGATGACGATCTTTTCAAGCATCGCCAGCTCAGCCAATCACGAACAGGGGTTGATCGAACTCGATCGGCTGGCCGTTCTCAACCAGGATCGCGGTCAGCGTGCCTGCCGCGTCCGCCTCGATCTGGTTGAACATCTTCATCGCTTCGACCACGCCGAGCACATCGCCGATCTTGACGGCTTGACCAATCTTGGCGAGCGGCGGTGCGGCGGGGCTCTGCGATGCGTAGAAGGTGCCGACCATCGGCGCCTTCAGTACGTGGCCGTCGGGGATCGAGGACTTTGCTTCGCTTGCAGGTTGCGGGTTCCTGCTTGGGGCGGTCGGTGCCGCGCCGCCTTGCGAGTGCCCACCCTGATCGAAATGCACATGCGTCACGGGTGCCGGCGCAGTGTTCGCGCCAAACGCTCCGAACCGCGGCATGCGTGCGAGGCGCACTGTCTCCTCGCCTTCCTTGATCTCAAGCTCCGAGAGGTTCGATTCCTCGAGTAGTTCGATCAGCTTCTTGATCTTGCGCAAATCCACGATCAGGACTCCAGGTTGGGGGCGGGGTGTGTCGTCTCGGCCGGGCTGGCGACATCCGCAACTTTCAATGCGGCGACCAGCGCCAATCCGTAGCCGAGCGCACCCATCC
>JBKJND010000386.1:0-5303 GCA_046596095.1 Ahniellaceae bacterium
GGCGACCGCAGCCGCCCAGTGCGAGCCCGAGCGCCAGCGCCAGTGCGCCAAGGGTGCGCCCACCGTGGCGCGAATTTGCGGTCAACATCGTTCTCTCCAGTGTGGCCTGCGCGCGTCATGCAAAGAGCGGCGTGGCGAGCAGTTCGCAAGAATGTGGGGTCGGCGCAGCGTCTGGCAAGTCAAGAGTTTGCCGCGATCTGCGCCGCCGGGCGTGTGCACCGCGTTGCGCAGCGGGCGCGCGTTCAGTCTTCGATGCGTGTCAACGCGAAAAGTTCGCGCGACGCGGGCTTACGCCTGCGAGCTTCCGTCCGGTTTGCCCTTGAACCCGCGCGAATCCCCGGCGCCGCCGCGGGCGGTGCCAAGCCGCTGGTTCTGCGGCCCTGCGGCTGTGCGCTCGGCGGTCACGTCGCGGACTTCGAAAATCTGCTTCTTCGACTGCTTCACCGCGTCGTCGTAGGCGCTCACCTCGATAACGAGCGCCGCTTTTTCTTCGATGCTGAGGCTGTTCATCGGACGCTCGCGTTCGGCGCCGATCAACGCATACAACACGTTGAGGCCCGGCTTGAAGCCGGCGCGCTTGACCTTGAGATAGGCAGCCATTGCGCCGTGTTCGCGCACGTCCTCGATGGTGCGGATACCGACCTGACGCAGCCACGCGGCGGACTTCGGCCCGATGTTGCTGAGCTTGTCCTTGTCTTTTTCCTTGTCCCTGGCTTTGACTTTCGGGTCAGTCATTGACGTTATCGCTCATGATGTGATCGCTCGCATCGATCCACAGTTGGGCCAGCGTTTCCAGACCGCGTGCGTCGTCGCCATCGAAGCGCGCGGGCATCGGACTGTCGAGATCGAGCACGCCAAGCAGGCGTCCATCCGATGCCAGCAGCGGCACCACGACTTCCGAGCGCGATGCAGCATCGCACGCAATGTGGTCCGCAAATGCGTGCACATCATCCACGATCTGCGTGACCCGCGACTCGGCCGCGGCGCCGCAGACTCCACGCCCGAGCGCGATGCGCACGCACGCCGGTTTGCCTTGAAACGGCCCGACGACGAGTTCGCGACCATCGAAAAAGTAAAACCCGCACCAGTTGAGATCGGGCAACGCGTCGAACAGCAACGCCGACAGGTTGGCCGCGTTCGCGACGCGGTCGCGCTCGTCGCCCAGCAGGGCGCGCGCCTGCGCGGCGAGTTCGGCATACTGCGTCGGCTTCGTGCCGGTGAGCTCGACTGCCTTGAACATGCGAACGATCTGCTTCCCATTCCCCGATGCGCACAGTGTACTGAGCGCCAAGGAGTGCATTCGATGAGGCGCATGCCGGGCGCATCGCCCGAAGGGCGGCGTGAGGACGGATTCCGCGTGCGCGGCGGGGTCACCACGCGCATCGAAGCCTTTGTGGACGCCGCTTCCGCGTTCGTCCTTACTTTGCTGATTATCTCCTTCGGCGCACTGCCCGACAGCGTGGACGCGATGCTGCTCGCGCTCAAGGGCGTGCCGGCGTTCGCCTTGATCTTCCTGTTGATCGGCGCTTTCTAAGGGGTCGTCGTGCGCGGCTGGATCGCCAATGCCGTTGATCCCGCCTTCGAACATCGCGATGAGACCTTGTCGGTCCTGCGCACGCGTCTCGCGCCAACGCCCTGCCTCGGCGTCGTGCCGCACGCGTCCGCAAGCACCGACCCTCCCACCTCCGACCTGTCGAAGCGCTTGTGAGAGTCGGACTATGTCCGGCTGCTGTTCGACGGCGGCGTCAAGCAAGGGCAGCGGCGCATAGCGCCGCTCTACAACAGCGGTGAGAACGCTTGGTTGTGCGCACCCTGTTTGTTGCGCGACAACGCGCCGAGAAGCCGGCGAAATCTCCACATCGTCAGGAACGCGTCGATAACGGGCCAACGATCGGCACGGTTCCTTGACCATCCTGAAGCGTAGACTTCGGCGATTCTGAATCGACTGGACGCGGCTTCGTGGTCGCGATGGGAAACTGCATGCGTGTGCATTGGTCGTTGGGCGCGTTGGTTCTCGCGAGCATGTGCGCCCTCACGGGATGCAAGAGCAAAGGCGCCGAGGGCGGGGGTCCGGGTGGACCTGGTGGCGGGCCGCCGGGCGCGATGCAGATTCCGGTCGAGGCAACGACGCTCAAGGCGCGCCCGCTCACGGCTTCGATTATCGCGACTGGCACGCTGCGCGCGGACGAATCGGTGACCGTGAAACCTGAAGTCGAAGGCCGCATCACGCGGATTGATTTCACCGAAGGCGAGCGCGTAACGCTGGGGCAAGTGCTGTTCGTGCTCGATCCGGCACTGGCTGACGCGGACGTGCGCGAAGCGCAGGCGATGGCGGAAGTGACGCGCACTGCGCTCCGGCGCGCCGACAGCATGGGCGCGCGGTCGCTCATTTCCAAAGCCGAAATCGACAAGTTGCGCGCCGACGCCGCAGTCATGAACGCGCGCGCGGCCTCGGCGCGCGCGCGGCTTGCCAAGACGCAGATTCGCGCGCCGTTCGCGGGCCACGCCGGATTGCGCGACGTGTCGGTAGGAGAATTCGTAACCAGCGGGCAAGCATTGGTGACGGTGGTGCGGCTCGATCCCATCGAAGTCGATTTCTCGTTGCCGGAAACGCAGCTGACTCAAGTCGCGGTCGGCCAGAGCATCGAGATCGGATTCGATGCGTTTCGCGAGCGCCGGTTCGTGGGTGAAGTCGTCGCCATCGATCCGGTCATCAATCTCGCCAGCCGCAGCGCGCGGGTGCGTGCGCGCATCGCCAATCCTGAGGGCGCGTTGCGACCTGGATTGTCGGCGCGGCTCGCACTCAACGTGGGCGAGGCGCGCAATGCGCTGCTGATGCCTGAGCAGGCACTGCTGCAGGAGGGCGATGTGCGCTTCGTCTACACGATCAAGGACGGCAAGGCGAAGAAAGTCATTGTGCAGACGGGGCGCCGCGTGCCGGGCGAAATCGAGATCGTGTCGGGACTGGCCGAAGGCGATCAGGTGATGACTGCAGGTCAGGCCAAACCGATGATGCACGAAGGCGCAGCCGTCATGGTGGTGCCGGGAGGCGGCGAAGCAGCTACTGCAAAGCCCGCCGCGGCAGATGCGGCGCCCGTCGGGAAACCAACGCCTCCGCCCGCGCAAGCCACCGACAAGTAGCGCGCGATGGTCCTTTCCGACATCTCGATCCGTCGCCCCGTCTTTGCCACGGTGGTGAACCTCGTGGTGCTGCTGGTCGGCGTCATCGCCTATCAGCGCCTCGCGGTGCGCCTCATTCCCAACGTCGATGTCCCCGTGGTGACGGTCAACACCAATTATCCTGGCGCCAACGCACGCGTCATCGAATCGCAGATCACGCAGCCGATCGAGGACGCGCTGTCTGGCGTTGAGGGCATCGACTTCATCCAGTCGACGTCGCGCGAGCAGTCGAGCCAGGTCACAGTGCGTTTCCGCATCGATCGCGACGCCGACGCCGCTGCGTCCGACGTGCGCGATCGCGTCAGCCGCGCGCGCCAGTTCCTGCCCGAGGAGGCCAACGAGCCTATCGTGCAGAAGCAGGAAGCCGACGCGCAGCCGATCATCTATCTCGCGTTCTCGTCCGACCGCCACGAGCAGGTCGAGATTGCAGACATTGCCGAACGTCTGGTCAAGGATCGCGTACAGACGATTGCGGGTGTCGCGCAGACCGACGTGTACGCCAGCACGTACGCCATGCGCATCTGGCTCGATCCGCGCAGACTGGCGGGTTTCAAGCTGACGCCAGCCGATGTCGAGTCGGCACTGCGCCGTCAGAACGTCGAGATTCCGGCCGGACGCGTCGAGAGCGCGGACCGCGAGTTCACGGTGCTGTCGGAAACGGACCTGCGCACCGCCGACGAATTCGGCGCGGTCATCATCGGTGGTGTCGAGGGCTATCTGGTGCGGTTGCGCGACGTCGCGCGCGTCGAGCTTGGCTCCGAGGAAAGTCGGTTTCGCGCGCGCTACAAAGGCCGCACCGCGGTGCCGCTGGCGATTGTCAAACAAGCCGTTGCGAATCCGCTCGAGATTTCCGCGGCGCTGAAAAAGATGCTGCCGGACATCCAGCGCACATTGCCGGACGGCATGAAGGTCGAGATCGCGTACGACACGACCATCTTCATCGAGAAATCCATCGAGGAGGTCTACACCACCATCGTCGAGGCGCTGGTGCTGGTTGCACTGGTTATCTTCCTGTTCCTGCGGAGTTGGCGTGCCACGCTTATTCCGCTGGTGACGATCCCGGTGTCGCTGATCGGCACGTTCGCGATCATGTACGCGTTCGGGTACTCGATTAACACACTGACCCTACTGGCGATGGTGTTGGCTATCGGCCTTGTGGTCGACGACGCCATCGTGATGCTGGAGAACATTTACCGGCACGTCGAGGACGGCATGCCGCCGATGCAAGCGGCGCTCACGGGCTCGAAGGAGATCGGCTTCGCGATCGTCGCGATGACCCTTACGCTCGCCGCGGTGTACTTGCCGCTGGCGTTCTCGACCGGACGCACCGGCAAGTTGTTCGTCGAGTTTGCGATGACGCTCGCCGGTGCCGTGGTGGTCTCGGGCTTCACCGCGCTGACGCTGTCACCGATGATGTCGTCGCGCCTGCTGCGTCACGAGGAAAAACACAACTCGTTTTACAACTTCGGCGAGAGCGCGCTGAACGCACTCGACCGGGGCTATCGTCGACTGCTCGGCGGCGCGCTCAGGGGACGCTGGATCGTGGTAGCCGTTGCGGCGTTGATCTACGCGGGTGCGGCAGGTCTCTGGTTCAGCCTGCCGAAAGAACTCGCGCCGCAGGAAGATCAAGGCCGGCTGATCGGCTTCGGCGTCGCACCGGAAGGATCGACGGTCCCTTACACCGATCGCTACGCAAAGCAGATGGAAGCGACATTCGCGAAGCTGCCCGAAGTCGATCGGTATTTTCAGATTGTGGGCTTCCCGTCCGTCACCAACACGATTGGCTTCGTGGGTCTCAAGGACTGGAAAGAACGCGAACGCAGCTCCGCAGAAATACAAGGCCAGTTGTTCGGCCAGTTCAGGGGCATTCCCGGAATTCTCGCGTTCCCGACGCTGCCTCCGCCGCTCGGCCAGGACGGGTTCGGACAGCCGCTCAACTTCGTCGTGCAAACCACCGGCAGCTGGGAAGACCTCGGCCAGATCGTCGGCAGGCTCATCACGAAGATGACCACCAACCCGCAGCTCAGCAACCCGGATTCCGACCTCAAGCTCGACAAGCCCGAGCTTCGCATCGAGGTCAATCGCGACAAGGTCGCGACGCTCGGCACCAGCGTCGACGCGGT
>JBKJND010000270.1:0-4872 GCA_046596095.1 Ahniellaceae bacterium
TGCTGCACGTCGATCTCGCCGTCGACGAAGCCGATGAGCAGCTCGAGACGCGCACCTACCTCTTCAGCCTCCAGAACGCGTTGCTTGTCCGCGATGCGCGCGCCGAGGTGCGCAGCGATGGTGTCGGCAATACGCGCAGGGTCATCGAGGCCAGCCAGCGTCGTCAGCAGTTCCGGCGGAATCTTGCGATTGAGTTTGACGTATTGCTCGAACAGGGAAATCAGCGATTTTGCGGCGGCCTCTGCTTCGCGCGGGTCGGCGGGCTCGGCGGCCACCATCACTTCGATGTCGGCGCGCGTCTCGCCATCGGATTCCACAAAGCGCTCGACGCGCGCTCGCGCCACGCCTTCGACCAGAACCTTGATGGTGCCGTCAGGCAGCCGCAGCAGCTGCAGCAACGTCGCGACGGTGCCGACCGTGTACAGATCATCCGGTTTTGGATCGTCAACCTCGGGGCTTCGCTGCGCGACAAGCAAAACTTGTCGATCCGCAGCCATCGCTGTTTCCAGCGCCTGCATGGAACGCGGTCGTCCGACGAACAACGGAATCACCATCGCCGGGTACACAACCACATCGCGCAAAGGCAGCACGGGCAACTGGGTATTGGCGACGGTACGGACGGCTTCGGTCATGAATCAAGCTCCGAGGTATTTGTTGGTGCGCACCGACTATCGGCTGCCATGAACTGCAGGATGCGGGCCGCCTTCGAGAATACAAGCACCGCAATCGAACAGGCTTGCATTGACCTGCCGAAGACATCGAGATTTTGTAGAGGTTCTGGATCTGCACGGCTGTCGTAGAGCGGTGCCATGCGCCGCTGCTCTTTCATGACGACACCTTCGAACAGCAGCCGGACATGGTCCGGCTGTACAAAAGCAGCCGGGATTATTCCGAGGCAGCGCGGGCCGGCAGCGGCAGATTGTTGGTGTACACGAGGTAGGGCTCGGCTGCGCCGTTGATGACGGCATCGTCGACCACAACCTTGCCGACGTTCTCCTGCGAGGGCAGGTCGAACATCGTCTCGAGAAGAACCTGTTCCAGAATCGTGCGCAATCCGCGCGCGCCGGTCTTGCGCGCCAGTGCCTTGCGCGCCACCGCACTCAATGCCTCGGGACGGAACTCGAGTTCGACGCTCTCCATTTCGAACAGCTTCTTGAACTGCTTGGTGATGGCGTTTTTCGGCTCGGTGAGAATTTTGACCAGCGCCTCTTCATCAAGCTCTTCGAGTGTGGCGATAACCGGCAGCCGACCCACGAATTCGGGGATGAGTCCGTACTTGATCAGATCCTCAGGCTCGATTTGCGCCAGCGTCTGCCCGATGTTGGCTTTGCGGTCGCGCGAGCGCACCTCCGCGGAAAAACCAATGCTGGTGGACTCGGACCGGGCCTGAATGACCTTCTCCAGTCCTGAGAACGCGCCACCACAGATGAAAAGGATGTTCCTGGTATCGACCTGCAGAAATTCCTGCTGCGGGTGCTTGCGGCCACCTTGAGGCGGCACCGAAGCGGTCGTGCCTTCGATCAACTTGAGCAAAGCCTGCTGCACACCTTCGCCTGACACGTCGCGCGTGATCGAGGGGTTTTCGCTCTTGCGCGAGATCTTGTCGATTTCGTCGATATAGACGATGCCGGTCTGCGCCTTCTCGACGTCGTAGTCGCACTTTTGCAGCAGCTTCTGGATGATGTTCTCGACATCTTCACCAACGTAACCGGCTTCGGTCGGCGTGGTCGCGTCGGCGATGGTGAACGGCACGTTGAGCAGGCGCGCCAGCGTTTCCGCGAGCAGCGTCTTGCCCGAACCCGTCGGCCCGATCAGCAGAATGTTGGATTTCGCAAGCTCGATGTCGTCGTTGCGGTTGCGCGACTCAAGCCGCTTGTAGTGGTTGTAGACGGCCACCGCCAGCGTCTTCTTTGCGCGCGGCTGACCAATGACGTATTGGTCGAGCACGTCGAGGATCTCGCGTGGCTTGGGCAGATGACTGCGAGCAGTCGCGGCTTTTTCTTCCAGCTCGTCGCGGATGATGTCGTTACAAAGCTCGACGCATTCATCGCAAATGAACACGCTCGGACCCGCAATAAGCTTGCGGACCTCGTGCTGGCTCTTGCCGCAGAACGAGCAGTAAAGAATCTTGCCGCCATCGCCAGATCTGCCCGGGCGCTCTTCGCTCATCGCCTACACCATTTCATTTGCTGGAAAGCCGTCAAACCCTTCGTCCGAACTGGTTGCAGTCGGGTCGGAGCATAACATGGGGTCGCCGTGCGACCCGTCGGCGACAGGTCGCCCAAGGACAACGCGTTCAACCGGATTTGACGCTCTCGTCGGGGCGCTTTTCCAGCACGGTATCGACCACGCCGTATTCGCGCGCGTCGAGGGCACCCATGAAGCGATCGCGTTCGGTGTCGTTCGCGATGCGCTCGAGACTCTGCCCGGTGTGGCGAGCCAGAATCTCGTTGAGCTTGGCACGCGTCGCGATGATTTCGCGTGCGTGGATTTCGATGTCGGTCGCCTGTCCCGAGATTCCGCCCGCCCAGGGCTGGTGGATCATGATGCGGGCGTTGGGCAGCGAATAGCGCTTGCCCTTGCTTCCAGCGGCGAGAAGAAGTGCGCCCATGCTGGCCGCCTGCCCCACGCACATCGTGCTGACATCCGGACGCAGGAACTGCATCGTGTCGTAGATCGCAAGCCCGGCAGTTACCGAACCACCAGGGCTGTTGATGTAGAGGTTGATGTCCTTGTCGGGGTTCTCGGATTCGAGAAACAGCAGCTGCGCCACCACCACGTTCGCCATGAAGTCGTCGATGGGACCGACCAGAAACACGACCCGCTCCTTGAGCAGGCGCGAATAAATGTCGTATGCCCGCTCGCCGCGCGAGGTCTGTTCGACCACCATTGGTACGAGGTTGAGATTGTTGATCATCGCGGCAACTCCATGGGCGAGTGGTTTCAATGCGGGCGTTGTGCTCGGATTCAAGAATTCAAGCGCGCGCCTGCGGACGCATCAATGCGTCGAAGCTTAGCTTTTCCTCAACCGTGGCAGCGTGATCCGCAACCCAATCGATCACCTGGTCTTCGAGCACACGATTGCGCAGTCCGCCCAGCATCTCCTGGTCGCGCGAGTACAACTCGATGACTTCCTGCGGGTCCTCGTAGGTCGAAGCGATCGACAGCAGCATGTCCTGCACGCGCTTTGTATCTATCTGTATCTGATTCTGCCTGGCCAGTTCGCTCAGCAACACAAACGCGCGTACGCGTTGCAGCGCAGCGGGCATCAGTTGTTCCACCGTCGGCAACTGATCCATCGGCCGCTGCGCTTGTGTCGCCTGCTCGCGCTGCGAATTGTGCAGGGCGCGGGCCTCGGCAGCGACCATGGAGGCAGGGACATCTAGCTCCGAATGAGCTGCGAGCAGTTTTTCGATCGTCTGACCCTTGAGCCGCGCACGCAGCGCGTTACCCAGTTCCCGGTGCAGATTGGCGCGCACGTCCTTGCGGAATTGTTCAAGGCCACCGCCGGCAACGCCGAAGCTGGTTGCAAATGCCTCGTCGACGTCCGGCACGAGTGCCTCCTGGACGCGCAGCACGCGGAACACGATAGTGCCGGGCTTCCCACCCATCGCGGCTTCCCGAAATCCTTCCGGCAACACGACGTCGACGCGCGCGTCGCTCTCTGCCTGCATGCCGATCAGGCGTGCCTCCACTTCCGGAAACATCGCGCTGGAGCCGATCACGGTACCGGCGCGCTCAACGCCTTCAACGGGATAGCGCGCGTCTTGCTGCTCGACGTGATATTCGAACATCGCAAGGTCACCGACTTGCGCGGGCCGCTCGACGGACTTCCATTCGCGCCGTTGCATGCGCAGCGTCTCGATCATGTTGTCGACATCCGCTTCGCCAACCGCGGCCGTGGGGCGCGTAATCGACAGGGACGCGACGTCAATGGTGCCGAGGTCCGGCATCACGTCGAACGTCGCCGTATATTCCATCTCACCGTCCTTGAACGGCGCGGCGGAGATACGCGGCGCCATCGCCGGGCGCAGGTTCTGTTCGGACACCGCCTGCTGGAAGGTCGAACCGATGACATCGCCCATCACTTCGTTGCGCACCTGCGCGCCGAAGCGCTGCTCGATGATCTTCGGCGGAATCTTGCCTGGACGAAAACCTTTCATGCGCACGGTGCGGCTCATCTCGCGCATTCGTTCGCGCACGCGCGACTCGACGCGCTCTGCGGGCAAGCGCACGGTAAGCTTGCGCTCAAGCTTGCCGGTATTTTCGACGGAAACCTGCATTGCTGATCCTCTGGAACCGGGCGCGGACGCCCGTGGGTGGAGATGGTGCGAAAAGCGGGACTCGAACCCGCACGGGGGTTACCCGCTGGAACCTAAATCCAGTGCGTCTACCAGTTCCGCCACTTTCGCAAGCCCGCCATGTTACCGAGCTTTGCACCGCGGAGCTTGCGCCGCTGCACTTCGATTTTCGGGAGTGGTGGGCCGTGTAGGATTCGAACCTACGACCTATTGATTAAGAGTCAACTGCTCTACCAACTGAGCTAACGGCCCGGCTTTGACGAACACCGCACATCCTGTGCGGGTTCGATGCACGCAGAGTCCGGTACAGGCCCGGACTCGGCTTCGCTACGCGGGCGGCTCATCCATGAGCCGCTTTGCTTCGTTCACGATCTTCGCGATGTTGAAAGCTTGACGAGCGAATCTCGAGGAAATTGGGGTGGATGATGGGACTCGAACCCACGACAACCGGAATCACAATCCGGGACTCTAACCAGCTGAGCTACACCCACCGTAAAAACAACCAAGACAGACAACGATTGTGGCGCGCCCGACAGGAATCGAACCTGCAACCGTCGGCTTAGAAGGCCGA
>JBKJND010000020.1:0-2555 GCA_046596095.1 Ahniellaceae bacterium
CGCTTGCGCCTGCATGCTGCGGCCGATAAGCGCGCTTTGTACCTGTTGCTGGAGGTGACCGACAGCACTCGCGCGCGGGCCGACGCCGACACGCGACAAAGCGGCAATGGCGATGCGGTGGAATTGATTATCGCGGACGCCACCGCCACCCAAGTCTGGCTGCTGGGCAACGAGGCGCCCGGCGGCCTGCAAGGCGTGAGCGTCAGCGGCAGCGCCGCTCCTCCCGAGGGCGAGTGGATGGAAACGCCGACAGGCTATCGGATCGAGATGCGCATGCCCCTGCCTGCCGCGTCGGCGCGCATGGATTTGCGCGTGCGCGACGTCGCCGACGATGGAACGCAACATACCCTGACGCTGCATGGCGAGCCCGAGGCTTTGGCGTTGCTGCGACCGGATGCAGCGCGCAACCGCGCATTGGCGCAACTGACACCTGTTGGTGCGCGCCTGCGCGTGGTCAATGGCGATGGCTGGGTGATCGCGGGAGCGGGCAAGCTTGGTGTGCCCGAAGGTCAGAGCGTCGCGCGCGTGCATCGTGGTCCCGCCTCGTGGCTATATCGGCTGCTGCTCGCATCGCGCGATGCCGGCGAGCTCGATGGCGATCTGCCGCGGCTGGATGCGCCAGTGGTGTGGCAGGCGCTGTCCGGCGTGCCGGCGAGCAGCGTGCGCACGTCCGCGACCGACGACAGCGTGATCGTCACCGCCGCGGTGCCGTTGGCCGCTGCGGTCGGCGCGAGCAACGGCGCGTTGCTGCTGGAGCAGGGCTCGGACGCGCTGCTGGTGCTTACCAATCGCGCGTTTTTCCTGATCCTTGCCGCGAGCTTGCTGCTCTTGTTCCTGGTCGGCGTGGCCCTGCTTGCTTATGCGGGCCGGCAGGCGCTTCGCATCCGCAGTCTGCGCAACGCGGCGGAACAGGCGCTTGGTGTCGATGGTCGCCTCGACCCCAAACTTCCGCATATCAACGCGCGCGATGACCTGGGGGATTTGTCGCGCAGCTTTGCGCGGCTATTGGCCGAGATCGGCGGCTACAACGAGTATTTGCGTACGCTCGCAAGCAAGCTTTCGCATGAGATGCACACGCCGCTCGCGATCGTGCGTTCGTCGCTCGACAACCTCGATCACGAACCGCTCGGCAATGAGGCGCGCACCTACGCACAACGCGCGCGCGACGGCGCCGAGCGCCTGACCTCGATCCTGCGTTCAATGGCCGCCGCAAGCCGCGTCGAGGGCGCGATTGCGAGCGCCGAAGGCGAGGATTTCGATCTCGCAGAGCTGGTGCGCGATTACGCCGGGGCGGCGCGCGATCTGCTGGCGCCCCGTGCGCTCGCGGCACTGGTGCCCGAGGGCCGCATTGGCTTCCACGGCGCACCGGATCTCATCGCGCAGGCGCTCGACAAACTCATCGACAACGCGCGCTCGTTCACGCCACCGAATGGATGGATGCGTATCAGCGTGGATGCCCTGGACGAGGGGGCGGTGCTGCGTGTGGCGAACGGCGGCCCACCGTTGCCCGATAAACTCCAGGAGCGCATGTTCGATTCGATGGTGAGCCTGCGCGACGGGCCCGTGTCGCGCGATGGCGAAGGTCCGCATCTGGGGCTTGGCCTCTTCGTCGTACGGGCCATCGCCGACCTGCATCGCGGTGAAGCCAGCGCGCACAATCTCGCCGATGGCAGCGGCGTCGAATTCGTCCTGCGCCTGCGCGGCATGCCCCGTCGCCGAGGGGCCTCAGCATGATGCGAAGATCCGCGTCGAGACCGAACCGTCGACCTTTCACTGGACTATGGCCATGCATGGAAAGCTTCGAAGACCGCTGATCGCCGGTTTTTTCCTGTGTACCGGGCTTGTGCTGGCGCTGCTCTGGTGGTTCGCGCGCGCAACTTTCGCCGAGGCGACTTCGAACGCTGACGTCGTTGTCGTGGGGGCGCTTGTCAACGAGGCGCAGGACACATCACGGCAGGGCGGTCTCGCACCGCTGCCGAGCGCGCGCGCAGTAGCGACGCAAGCGCAATCGTCAGTCGCGCGTGATCGCGATGCTCCACCGCCGCTGGACGCGACTGTCGCCTCGTTTTTCAAGGACGCGGATCGGCGCGCCGCGATGGGCGATCGTCAGGCGGCGTGCCGGCTTGGCTTCGATCTCGCGCTTTGCGCCGGCATTGACGAGATCCGCGATTCGGAGGCCGTCTTTCAGGTTTGGGCGGCCACCGATCCCGGTGCCGCTACGGCGCCCGAGGGTTACGTCGAGCACCTCAGCCTCATGCGCGAGAACATCGAGAGGGCTGAGCGGATATGCAAGGGACTGACGCCGGAGCAGATTGCCTCGAGCTGGAAATATCTGACTCGCGCTGCCGAACTCGGCGATCACGATGCCGCTGCTTATTTTGTCTTTCAACCGCCGCTTTCCCAGACTCATTTCTTTGAGGACCTCGACGGATGGTTGTATTTCCGAAGCAACCATCAGCGCCTTATTGAACGCGGGATCGCGGGCGGCAACCCGCAAGCATTGTTCATGGCGCAACGGCAGGCTTTTGGGCTTCCCCCAATTTCGATCGTGCAGC
>JBKJND010000064.1:0-3862 GCA_046596095.1 Ahniellaceae bacterium
CGCGGGAATGACGAGCAAAACAAAGAGCTGCAAGGTTTGACCGCCGACATCGCCTACTCATCCGGCCTGGAACTCGCAGCAAAATGCTCCCAGCCGTGACGCGGCGCAAAGCGCGCGCCATGCCGTGCCTGCAAGGCCGCGAGGCGCGCCAGCAAGGGCGCTGCTCCCGTGTCCCTCAGGTACCGAAGCGGGCCGCCCCGAAACGGCGCAAAGCCTGTTCCGAAAATTACGCCTGCGTCGAGCAGGTCTTCGCTGTCGACAACGCCATCGGCAAGGCAAGCCACTGCCTCGTTGACGAGCGGCAGGATCAGCCGATCTTCGAGATCCGCAGGCACCGAATAGCCCGAAGGAATTTCAGGTTTGACGGCGCGACCGTCCGTCCACACATAGAGACCTTCACCATCCTTCTTGCCGCGTTTGCCGGCAGCGAGCTTGGCGTCGATGCCATCGGGCAGTTCAAGCCCGAGGAACGGGGCGAGGATGCGGCCGACGTGCGCTGCGACATCGAGACCCACCACATCGGCTAGTTCGATCGGCCCCATCGGCATCCCGAAGTTTTTCGCGGCGCGATCGATGACTGGGCCGGGAATGCCTTCCGCGTGAGCACGAATCGCTTCCAGCAAATAGGGCATGAGAATGCGGTTGACGAGGAAGCCCGGCGTACCCGCGACCGGCAACGGCAGCTTGTCGAGGGCTCTCACGAAGCCCGCTGCGCGTCTTTCGACGTCTGCATTGAGCCCGGCGTGCCGCACGATTTCGACCAGTGGCATTTGCGCCACCGGATTGAAAAAGTGCAGGCCGACAAACTGGCCGGGACGCGCGAGGCCTGAAGCCAGATCGTCGATTGCGATCGAGGACGTGTTGGTCGCAAGAATGGCGTCAATCGGAAGCACGGGTTCGACCTTCGCGTACAACGCCCGCTTCGCGTCCAAATTCTCGAAGATGGCCTCGATCAGCAACTGGGCTTCCGCCAGATGCGTGCCTTCGACATCGGCGGAGAGGCGCGCCTTGCCGACAGCGACGCGCTCCGGCGTCTTGAGACGTTTCTCGAACTGGGGTGCAACGCGTACGATCGCCTTTTCGACGATTGCCAACTCGCGATCCTGCAATCCCACGTCGAAGCCCGCCAATGCCACTGTGGCGGCAATGTCCGCGCCCATGACGCCGGCACCGACCACGTGCACGCGTTTGATCCGGTGCTCGGACTTGCCGCCCAGACTCTTCATCGCCTCCATCAGAAAATACACGCGCACAAGGTTCTTTGCGGTCGGCGTCGCGGCGAGGCGCGTCACCGTGCGCGCCTCGGCCTTGAGCAATGCACGCGTGTCGCCACTCGCGCGGCGCCATGTGTCGATCAGCGCGAAGGGCGCCGGGTAGTGCGCCTTGCGTGCCTTGCGCGCGGTTTGTTTTTGAACCATCGGCGCGAGGATCTGGCGCGCGAGCCAGGTGTTGGTGGACCAGGCGCGGAATCGTTGGCCCAACGGTCGCGCTGATCCGCGCAGCGCCATCAGGACCGCGCGTTCTATCAAGGCATCAGGCGCGACGACCGCATCAACCAGCCCGGCCGTACGTGCGGCGCTGGCGCTCAAGGTACGCCCCGTCAACATGAGCTCGAGCGCCTGCGGCGCGCCGATCAGGCGCGGCAGGCGCACCGAGCCGCCCCAGCCGGGAATTATGCCGAGTTTGATTTCGGGCAGACCAATGCGTGTCTTCGGGTCATTTGAAGCAACCCGGAAACGGCAAGCCAAGGCGAGCTCCGTGCCCCCACCCATGCAATGACCATGAATCGCCGCGACCGTCCGGCAGGGCAGGCGCGCGAGTCGATCAAGAATGCGCTGGCCGCGTTCGATGGCGTCCTGCACTCGACCCGCAAGCGCAATGGCTTCGAACTCGTGGATGTCGGCGCCGACAATGAAACCTGCCGGCTTGGCCGATGCGATGACCAGCGCCTTGGGCGGTTCCAGCGCAACCCTCTCGAGGAGCGAATCGAGCTCGCCCAGGACCGCACCACTCATTGTGTTCACCGATGACTCGGCGCGGTCGAACCACAGCAACAGCACGCCGTCCGCACGCAACTCCGTACGCCAGTGTCGCGGTTTAAGTCCTGGAAACATGGCGCACTCCGGTGGCGGGCAACGTTCCATCATCGGCAGTCGTGCCCCATGCGGTCAATGTGCCTGGCGTCACCGGGCGGGTCTTAACGACTTGTGAACTTTTCGGAAATCATCCTGTCTACCCGTAAGCTTGACCCATTGAGTGCAACGGAAGAGATGCCCGATGGGCGAACAGGAAGCTGACCAGCTGCTGGTGGAACGTGTGCAGGCCGGCGATTTACGCGCCTTCGATCTGCTCGTGCGCCGCTATCAGAGCCGAATTACTGCAGTGATCTCGCGATTTGTGAGGGACTGGAGCGAATGTCAGGACGTGGCGCAGGAATCTTTTATCCGCGCGTATCGCGCGATCGGGAATTTCCGTGGCGACAGCCAGTTTTACACGTGGCTCTACAAGATCGCGGGGAATACGGCCAAGAAACACCTGGTGGCGCAGAAGCAACGCCCGCCGGGCGACGATGTGCAGATCGAGGACGCCGAGCTGTTCGATGTCGGTTTCCAGATGAAGGATACGGCCACACCAGAACGTGAACTGATGCGGCAGGAAATCGAACGAACCGTGCTGGCCACGGTCGATGCCTTGCCGGAGGAACTCCGGACCGCGATCACTCTGCGCGAGATCGACGGTTTAAGTTACGAGGAAATCGCGCAGAAGATGGATTGCCCGATCGGAACCGTGCGTTCGCGGATATTCCGGGCTCGCGAGGCCATCGACGAGCAATTGCGTCCACTACTGCACGACGACGAAGGGTGATTGAGATGAACGATCGAAACTCCGAACAATCGCGGGAACAACTTTCCGCGCTCTCCGACGGTGAGGTGGCGCGCGACGCACTGCGTTTTGTTCTGAAAAGCGTAGGCGATGATCCTGCACTGGCGCGGGCGTGGACGCGTTACCAGATGATCGGCGCGACGCTCAGGCGAGATGAGCAGATTCTGGTCGACGCGGATTTCAGCGAGAAAGTCCGCGCGCGCCTCATCGCCGAGGATGCGGCGGCCACGTCGTTCGGCGCGAGCCCACTGTTGCGTCAGCGCGCGCCCTGGCTCCGATGGGCCGGCGGTGGCGCAATTGCCGCGGGCGTCGCCGCGCTGGCGCTGTTCGCCACGCGCGAGCCGGGTGTGGACGATACGTTCGCGCCTCCCGCCGCGCCGATACTGGCGCAGGAAGTCAATGTGCCTGCCGGAGAACTGCATGCACCAGTGGCAACCTTGCCTGCGGCGGGCGGGGACAGCGGTAGCGGACTGTGGGATCCCCGTGTGCAGGGTTACCTCATGCAGCATGGACAGGTCGCCGGCCAGATCGGTCCGAGCGGCTTTGTGCCTTACGTTTATTTCATGGCGACGCCGGCCCAGGTGCCACCGCGATCCAGCGAGCCGAACGAAACGGCTCTGGCGTTGGAGCAAAACGCTCGATGATGCAACGCGTCGCGTTGGTCCTGCTGTTTGCGAGCGGCTTCGCAAATGCCAGCGATGATGCGCGCGTGTTGCTGAGCCGCATGGGCGAAGCGCTTGCTACGCGCGAGTACGACGGCGTGCTGGTGTATTTGCACGACGGCCGTATCGAAACCTTGCGGGTGGTGCGCACCTACGAAAACGGGTTGCCCACGGCGCGCGTATCGGCGCTGAGTGGCGCACCGCGCGCGATGGAAACCGCGCCCGATGCCAGCCAGTGCACGTTGCCGGACGGCAGCGTCACCACCATCCAGCGGGATTCGATGCAGCACCTGACCGCAGCCGCGGCTGCATTGCAG
>JBKJND010000408.1:0-3762 GCA_046596095.1 Ahniellaceae bacterium
GCACGCGCCGATTGCGCGGCCCAGTGCGGGGGGCAGATCGCGAAAGCGCGCGTGTACGCGCGGCAACGCGCTGGCTTCGCCGACAACGGGAGCTGATACCGCGCGCCGCTCCCGCACCAGCAAAGTAAGAATTACTCCGATGACCGCAGGCGCAAGCGCGAGCAGGAACACCTCCCGATACTCGAAGTACGCCACCAGCCACCACACCAGCAACGCACCGACCAGTGCGCCGGCGGAGTCGAATGCCTGCTGGAATCCAAAGGCGCGACCGCGCCATTCGGGCGCGGTGTCTTCGACTATGAGCGCATCGCGCGGCGCTGATCGCAGGCCCTTGCCGATGCGCTCTGTCAGGCGCGCAAGAAACACCAGTGGCCAACTCGTAGCGATCACGAACAGCGCGCGCGTCAGCGTCGACAGCGCGTATCCCGACACCACAAACAAGCGACGATGTCCGCTGCGGTCCGACCAGCGCCCGGCAAATCCCTTGATGAGCGCCGCGAAGGATTCCGCGCCGCCTTCGATCAAGCCAATGATCGCCGGTGTCGCACGCAGTACGCCCACTAGAAACAGCGGCAGCAGTGGCACCACCATGTGGCTGGAGACGTCGGTGAAGAAACTGGTGCCTGCCAGCAGCCACAAATTGCGGCTTGGCTTGAAGCGAGCGGGGGCAGTCATTTTTTGCTCGTCATTCCCGCGACTGTGAGCACAGCGAACGAACGCCATAGGCGGCCCGAAGGGCGAGCGCGCAGCGCGAGTAAGGCGGGAATCCAGATTCTCGCGTCAGCCAATTGGCAAGCACCGTGGCAAGAGACTGGATTACGCGCGGTTCCCGCCGCACGCCCTTCGGGCCATTCGCTGCGCGAATGTTCGTTTCGGCATCCTGCCTCCACAGTCCCGCCTACGCGGGAATGTCGACACGAAATAAGCATTCCGCGCCGGACCCTAGCGCGGCTGCGGGTAGGCGGCTTGCCAGTTGGCGTCGCCGGCGGTCAGTGCCCAGTCGACGACTTCGGGGACCATCACGTTGACGCCGCGCTCGAACGCCGCAACCACCGCGGGCAGGTCGCGTCCCTCGCTCGGTACGCGTTGTTCGAATACGCGCGCGGTCAACACGCGTGAGCTCGAGTAATGCACCAGCTTGGCGCTGAAAACGATGCGGGCATAGGCCTTGCCCTGATCGGGAAACTCCGCCTCGAACGCGCGTAGTTCGCCGATCAGCGCGATGTCTCCGCCAACGCTCGAACTCATGCGCCCGACGCCAATCACCCGGCTGGAATCTTCGAAACCTTCGATCAGCAACGCCTGCAGCAACTCCGGTGCGCGATCGGTCCAGCGCGCCTTTTCGAACACGCCATACGCGCGCGCCCCGGGCTTGAGCACGATGCGCTGGCTGGCCACGGGTTCCGCCGCATTTGGCACGTCGACCAACAGTTGCCAGGTCACCGCCGGGCCGCTGCGCTTCGGCATGTCAAGGTTGAGGCCGTAGACGGCGAATTCGCGGGCGCCGCCAAGCTCAAGGCAGGCGCTGAGGGCCAGCGTGGCGAGCGCCGCGAGCAGGCAGGCCTTGATGGGAAAACCTGCGGCGAGGGGAGATCGAAGCGCCCTATTCTTTTTCATTTCGCGGGGTACTCCTTGGGTTGATCCTGCCCGAGGATGAATTCCTTGGGGTTGTCGCGAATCTGCTCGGACAGTTCCGAAAGTTTGCGCAGCGTGTTGCGCAGCTCCACCAGCGTGGGGCCGAGTTGCGCGAGGCCCTGATTGCTGAAAGTGCGCACTGCCTGCCGATTTTCCTCAACCACGCCATACGCGCTGTCGGTCAGGCGTTTGGCCGAGTCGATGGACGTACGCGCGGACACGAGCAGCGCGCGGGCCTCGTTGTCGAGCAGGCCTTCCATGGTGGCCGAAGCGCGCTCGAGCCGCGCAACCATCTGTTCGGTTTCGGCCAAGGTCTGTTTGAGCGCGACCGTTGCTTCGCCGACATTGGCGAGTGTGGTCCGAATGCCCTCGCGATTGTCTGCGACCACGCTCGTGACTTGCTCGATGTGATCGATGGTCGCCTCGATCTTGGCGAGATTGCGTTCGTTGAGCAGGCGCGACAGGCGGATCAGCATGTCGTTGACGCTGATGACGATGTCCTCGCTGTTGGCGAGCAGGGTCTGCAGCGCGGACGTGTCGGCGATGATCTCGGCAAAGTCTTCGCCGGGCGGCGGCAGTAACGGCGGGCTGCTTGGCTTGCCGGCGGTCAGCTGGATAAAGGCGACGCCAGTGAGCCCGGCGAACGCGAGTTTGGCGGACGTATCGGTCTTCACTGGCGTGGCGTTATCGACGCGGATGCGGGCGATGACGCGGCGCGGATCCTTCGGATCGAGAAACAGCTTGCGTACCTCGCCCACGGTGATGCCGGCGTACTGCACGAGCCCGCCGGTGGAGAGGCCCGTCACGGCCTCCTTGAAGATGACGTCGTATTCCTTGCGATCGTTGTCGCTGCGGCTCGCCCCGAGCCACAGCGCGAACAACAGCGCGAGCGCGACGAAGCCCACCGTGAACGCTCCGATCAGCACATGGTTGGCGCGGGTTTCCATCAGGCTCCTGAAAGTTTTGCAGGTGTTGCGTGGCTTGCGTGCGTATTCTGCGCAGCGCGTGCGCGCGGACCGTGAAAATACTCGCGAATCCACGGATGCGGATTTGCGAGCACCTCGGACAGCGGCGCGTTCACCAGAACTTTCTGCTCGGCCAGCACCGCCACGCGATCGCAGATGGCGAACAGCGTATCGAGATCGTGCGTGATGAGGAACACGGTCAGGCCCAGTGCGTCGCGCAGGGTGAGGATGAGTTCATCGAACTGCGCGGCGCCAATCGGATCGAGACCCGCCGTGGGTTCGTCGAGAAACAGGATTTCGGGATCGAGCGCCAGCGCACGCGCGAGGCCCGCGCGTTTTTTCATGCCGCCGGATAGCTCCGACGGCAATTTGCGTGCGGCATCGGGCGGCAAACCGGACAGGCCGATCTTGAGTCGCGCGATATCGCCGCGTAATTCGGCGGGCAGATCGAGGTGTTGCCGCAGCGCAACCTCGACGTTTTCGGTCACGTCGAGCGAGGAAAACAACGCGCCTTCCTGGAACAGTACTCCCGTGCGACGTTCGATCGCGGCGCGATCTTCCTCGCTGCCGTGCGGATCGAAGCCGAGCACCCTGACGGTGCCGCCATCGGGACGCCGCAGGCCGAGAATCGAGCGCATCAGCACCGATTTGCCGGAACCCGATCCACCGACCACACCCAGTATTTCGCCGCGCCTCACGTCGAGATCGAGGTCGGCATGCACGATCTGGGTGCCGAACTGGTTGCGTAGTCCACGCACCTCGATCACGCAATCCTGCGCAGCTGATGGGGTTGCGCTCACCAGTCGAGCTCCATGAAAACCACCGCGCAAATCGCATCGACCAGGATCACCAGAAAAATCGACTGCACCACGCTCGATGTCGTGTGCGCGCCCACCGACTCGGCGCTGCCCGAAACCTTGAATCCTTCAAGGCAACCCACCAGCGCGATCAGCAACGCGAAGAAGGGCGCCTTCACCATGCCGACCCAGAAGTGCTGCGGCGGAATCGATTCCTGCAGGCGTGTAATAAACAGCACCGGCGAGATATCGAGCGAAGTCGCGCCGACCGCCATGCCGCCGACCAGTCCCGCCATCATCGCGATAAAGGTGAGGATCGGCAGCGCGACCAGCAGCGCTGCGAGCCGCGGCAGCACCAGCACTTC
>JBKJND010000165.1:0-4575 GCA_046596095.1 Ahniellaceae bacterium
TGCCGCTATCATCGCCAACCCCCTGGGTTGTCACGGACCGCCGCGCGTGAGCATCGCCGTAACACCTGCTGCTGCCCGTCGCGCGAACTCCGCGACTCTGCGCGTGTCGCGCAGCAATGGCGAAGAGACGGCCAAGCGGGAACCGCCGCTGCGCGAGTGCGTAGCACGCGCCGTGCGCGCATACCTGGTGTCGACGCGTGGCCGCAGTACCGAAGACTTGTTCCGCATGGTGCTGGCGGAAGTGGAGGCACCGATGCTGGTCGAAGTGCTCGCGCATTGCGAAGGCAATCAGACGCGCGCGGCGGAGATCCTCGGCATCACGCGCGCCACGCTGCGCAAGAAATTGGCCGAGCATCACGTTTGAGCCGTTCGCGAACCGCGGATCCCGGGTTGAGTGGTTGAGCATGAGCGACAGGGTTCGGATTCGCCGCGCGTTGCTTTCGGTCTCCGACAAGACGGGGCTGCTCGAACTCGCGCGCGCGCTTGCTGCGGACGGCGTTGAACTCGTTTCGACCGGCGGCACGGCAAGTGCGCTGCGCGAGGGCGGTTTCGACGTGCGCGACGTGGCCTCCGTCACCGGCTTTCCCGAGATCATGGATGGGCGGATCAAGACCTTGCATCCCGCAATTCACGGCGCGCTGCTCGGGCGCGCGGGGCTCGACGACGCGGTCATGCTCGCGCACGCGATCGCGCCCATCGACTTGCTCGTGGTCAATCTCTATCCCTTCGAGGCGACGGTTGCGCGCAGCGAGTGCACGTACGACGAAGCGGTCGAGAACATCGATATTGGCGGGCCGGCCATGCTCCGCGCCGGAGCCAAGAATCACGCACGGGTGGCGGTGGTGGTAACGCCGGACGCGTACGCGGAGCTGATCCAGGCGGTCGAGGAGGGGGGCACGACGGCCACCCAGCGGCGGCTGTTGGCCGCAGCCGCGTTCGCGCACACCGCCGAATACGACGGGCGGGTCGCCGAGTGGCTGTCGTTGCGCACGGGCGCTTCCGATACCGGTGCGCCTTCGATGTGGCCGCGCACGTTGCACGCGTCTCTGCGCTTGTCGACTTCGCTGCGCTATGGCGAGAACCCGCACCAACACGCGGCGCTGTACCTCGAACGCAACGTACCGGAATCGGGTGTCGTCGCGACCGCACGGATGCTGCAAGGCAAGGAACTGAGTTACAACAACCTCGCGGACGCCGACGCGGCGCTCGAATGCGTCAAGGGCTTCGCTGCGCCCGCGTGCGTCATCGTCAAGCACGCCAACCCGTGCGGCGTCGCCGTCGCGTCCGACGTGGCGACTGCTTACGACCGCGCCTACGCAACCGATCCCACCTCCGCGTTTGGCGGCATCCTCGCGTTCAATCGCGTGCTGGACGGTGCCACCGCAAAGGCGATGCTTGCGCGGCAGTTCGTCGAGGTGGTGATCGCGCCGGAGGTAACGCCGGGGGCGCTGCGCGTATTTGCGAAGAAGCCCAACGTGCGTGTGCTCGCGTGTGGCGAGTTTGGTGTCGCACCCGATTGCTTCGAGATCAAGCGCATCGCCGGCGCGCTGCTGGTGCAGACCGCGGATCGTGACGTCCTCGATGTTCACGACTGTCGCGTCGTCACGCGTGCGGCGCCGACGCCTGCGCAATTCGCGGATCTCCTGTTCGCCTGGCGCGTGGCCATGCACGTCAAGTCCAACGCAATTGTCTACGCCGACGGTTTGCGCACGATCGGCATCGGCGCCGGGCAGATGAGTCGGGTCGTCAGCGCGCGCATTGCTTCGATGAAAGCCGCAGAGGCGGGGCTGACCGTCGCCGGCAGTGTGATGGCGAGCGACGCGTTTTTCCCGTTTCGCGATGGTCTCGACACGGCCGCTGCTGTGGGCATCAAGGCCGTAATCCAGCCCGGTGGCTCGATGCGCGACGACGAGGTGATCAAAGCCGCCGACGAGCACGGCATTGTCATGGTCTTCACCGGCGTCCGCCACTTCCGCCACTGACACAAAGTTCTCCCTTCTCCCCCCGTGGTGATTGGGCGCGCTTGCGACCGTGCGAAGCGAAGGCGGCTCGCGCAGCGAGCGAACACTGCTCGCGCGCACAATCACGCCCAACGGGCCGGGGTAGGTGGCGCGCAGCGCCGGACGAGGATTCGAGAGTGCCATCACAGTGATGGTGCGACGAGCTGTTCGGCCGCGCGGCACAATCGAACCCTCTCCCCAACCCCTCCCCCGGAGGGGGAGGGGCTCCTCAATATGTACTCTCTGCCGCAGGGGGCGCAATGAAAATTCTGGTGGTGGGGTCGGGTGGGCGCGAACACGCACTGGCGTGGGAGTTGGCGCAATCGCCGCGCGTAGCCGAAGTGCTGGTCGCGCCTGGCAATGCCGGTACGGCTCGCGAAGCGCGTTGCCGCAATGTGCCGGTGCGCGCGAGCGACATCGACGGGTTGCTGGAGCTTGCGATCGACGAACGCGTCGAATTGACCGTGGTGGGGCCGGAAGGCCCCCTGGTTGCCGGCATCGTCGATCGCTTCCGCGCGCGTGGCTTGCGAATTTTCGGCCCAACCGCAGCGGCCGCTGCGCTTGAAGGCAGCAAAGCCTATGCCAAGGACTTTCTCGCGCGGCACCGCATTCCCACCGCGTACTACGCGGTGTTCGACGATGTCGAACTGGCGCTGCAGCACGTGCGCGATGTCGGCGCGCCGATCGTCATCAAGGCCGACGGGCTTGCCGCAGGCAAGGGCGTGGTCGTCGCGACGACGCTTGCGGAAGCGGAGACTGCCGTGCGCGACATGTTGTCGGGCAACGCCTTCGGCGTCGCCGGCGCGCGCGTGGTGATCGAGGAATTTATGGAAGGCGAGGAAGCGACTTTCATCGCCATGGTCGATGGCGCACACGCGTTGCCACTCGCCACCAGCCAGGATCACAAGCGTGCGGGCGACGGCGACACCGGCCCGAACACCGGCGGCATGGGCGCGTATTCGCCCGCGCCCGTGGTGACGCAGGAAGTGCACGATCGGGTGATGCGCGACGTGATCGAGCCGACTGTGCGTGGCATGGTCGAAGATGGCACGCCGTTCACCGGATTTCTCTACGCGGGCCTCATGATCGACGCGAACGGTGCGCCCAGGGTGATCGAATTCAACGTGCGCCTCGGCGATCCCGAAGCGCAGGTGTTGCTGATGCGTCTGCGTTCGGATTTCGTGGAACTGATCGAGGCGACCATCGACGGGCATCTGGATCGTGTGGCGCCTGTCTGGGACGAGCGCCCGGCGCTGGGCGTCGTCATGACGGCTGCGAACTATCCCGAAGCGCCGCGCACCGGCGATGCCATTGCAGGACTCGATCGCAAGCTCTCGCCTTTGAGCAAGGTGTTCCACAGCGGCACCGCGCTCGATACGGAGGACCATGTCGTAACCGCTGGAGGTCGCGTACTGACCGTGTGCGCCATTGGCGACACGGTGGCTGACGCGCAAGCTCGCGCCTACGCAGCAGTGGGTGAAATCAGGTGGGACGGCGAAACCCATCGCCGCGACATCGGCTGGCGCGCCATCGCGCGCCAGCAGGAAGCCTGACGCGTTTTTCCCCTTCTCCCCTGATGGGGTTGGGAGCCCGATGCTGCGATGCGCAACGGGTTTGTGGGAAGACGGGCGTAGAGTCCGCCCGTTCCATACGCCTGCGCATGGGGAAGCGCAGGTGGCGAACGCGGCGCCAGACGATTCTGTACTCGACGCCACTCATCTATATAAATCCGCCCGGGGAGTTTTCTCATGCTGTCTCGTCACCAGTCGCGTGCGTTGTGCTGTGTTGTCTTGAGTTCGGCGGTTTCGCTTGCCTTCGGTGCGTCCGATGCGTTGTTGCCCAAGCAGCTCGCAGGTCCACCGGAAGAGTTCGCGATGATGCGCGAGATCGCGCCGGGCGCGACTACGATCCATTCGAAAACCGCAGTGCTGCCGGTCGAGCTCACCGCCGGTCGCGATGGCAGCTACAGCTGGACCGGCTCATTGCCCGTGACATTGAACAGTGCGCGCTTCCTGGTATTCCCAGGCGACAGCGCGGCGTGGCAAGTTGAGCTCAAGAGTCCCTCCGCGACACGCGCGCGCAGCGCCGCGACGCCCGCCCGATCGGCAGGCCGCACTGCGCTGGGAATTGACAACGCACAGTATCCAGCCGATCTCTACACGCTGGATGCGGTGGAAAACGGCGATTGGGAGGTTACCCTTCGCGCGGCGCCCGGCAGCACGCAACAACGAGGATTCTTGTTGATCGAAGGCGATCAGGCGATCGAGCTCGCGTCGTATCAGACACATCGCCGGCAGTTGCCGGGCGAACGCATTGGATTTGTGACAATGCTCTCGGGCACCGACAAGACCGGCACCGTGACGCTGGGTAGCGACGCCGGAAACGTGACCGCCGCGCTGTTGCGCGTCACGTCGCCGGATGGCAGCGTGGCGCTCGAGTCCATGCACGACGACGGCGCGCACAATGATGGTGCGGCCAAGGACGGCGTGTTCGGCGGAGACTTCGCCGCGCACGCCACCGGACAGTATCCTGCCCGTTCGTATCGGCACCGCGCACTTCGATCTGGGCAAGATAC
>JBKJND010000093.1:0-8680 GCA_046596095.1 Ahniellaceae bacterium
GCGGCTCATTGGAACCTTCGACGTCAAACGCGATCTCGAGGCCTTCACTGCGCCCAATCCAGTTGCGCTGCATGGTCTTGACCGCATCCGGCCAACCCGGCAAGGCGTCGAGCCCGGTCAGCAGCTCGTCGGCGTACGCCGTGATCTTGAGAAACCACTGTGCGATTTCGCGTTTCTCGACGAGCGCGCCCGAACGCCAGCCGCGACCGTCGATCACCTGCTCGTTGGCGAGCACTGTCTGGTCGACCGGATCGAAATTGACCACCGCGTTCTTGCGATAGACGAGCCCCTTCTCGAACAGCCGCACAAACATGCGCTGCTCGTGCACGTAATAGTCCGGCTTCGAGGTGGCGAATTCACGCGACCAGTCGATGGCGTAGCCCATGGACTTGAGCTGCGCGCGCATGTGCTCGATGTTTGCGTAAGTCCATTTTGCGGGTGCGGTGTTGTTCTTGATCGCGGCGTTCTCGGCAGGCAGGCCGAACGCATCCCAGCCCATCGGCTGCAGCACGTTCTTGCCGAGCATGCGCTGATAGCGCGCGATCACGTCGCCGATCGTGTAATTGCGCACGTGCCCCATGTGCAAGGCACCAGACGGATACGGCAGCATCGACAGGCAATAGAACTTGGGACGCGTCGCGTCTTCGGTCACCTCAAACGCGTGCGTTCGCGCCCAATACGACTGCGCGGCGGCTTCGATGGCTTGCGGGTCGTAGGCGAGAGGTTCGGCGGACACGGGGTTTTCGCGATCGGGGAGTGACCCGCAGCCTACCGCAGCGCAACAAGCCCGAGAAAGGTCTGGTCCGTCGCGTTGCGGAAGTGACGTCGTCTGCCGTTGCAGGAGCGGCGCAAGCCGCGATAGTGCGTGCTTGTTGCGCCGACTGATCGCGGCTTGCGCCGCTCCTGCAAGAGCGTGATGCCAGCTACCATCCACTGCTGTTCCCGAACTGGTGCTGCCATGCGAGTGCTTGCCATTGCGATGCTTGCGGCGTTTGCCGCGCCTTCGTTCGCCGCAACCGTTACGGCGCTGCATTGCGAGCGCCTGTTCGACGCGCGCAGCGGGCGCATGCTCGATGCGCGCACCGTGGTGGTGCGGGACGGCAAGATCGCCGAAGTGTTGCCGGGTCGCGCCGCAGTCGAAGGCGCGGAGGTCATCGATCTCGCCGGCCACACCTGTTCGCCCGGGTGGACCGATTTGCACGTGCATCTTGAAGACGAATCCAACCCCAACAGTTATTCCGAAGGTTTTCGCCTGGATCCAGTCGACTACGCTTATCGCAGCGTGGGTTTCGCCGAGAAGACGCTGCTGGCGGGCTTCACGACGGTGCGCGATCTCGGCGGTGACGTGGTGCCGCACCTGCGCGACGCGATCAACGCTGGCACGATCCGCGGCCCACGCATTTTCGCGGCCGGCAAGTCGATCGCGACCACGGGTGGCCATGCCGACCCCACCAACGGCTACAACGCGCAGCTCTCGCATCTGCTGGGTCCGCCAGGGCCGACCGAAGGCGTGATCAATTCGCCGGAGCAAGCGCGCCAGGCCGTCCGTCAGCGCTACAAGGACGGCAGCGACGTCATCAAGATCACCGCCACCGGTGGTGTGCTGAGCTACGCGAAGAGTCCCGACGCCCCGCAGTTTACGGTCGAGGAAATCCGCGCGATCGTCGAGACCGCCAACGATTACGGTTACCGTGTCGCCGCGCATGCGCACGGCAAGGAAGGCATGCGACGCGCGATCATTGGCGGCGTGACCAGCATCGAGCACGGCACGATGATGGACGACGAAATCTTTCGCCTCATGAAACAAAAAGGCACGTGGTACGTACCGACCATCTCGGCAGGCCGGTTCGTTGCCGAGAAGGCGAAGATCGACGGCTACTTTCCCGCAATCGTGAGACCGAAGGCCGAGAAGATCGGCGCGCAAATCCAGAGTACCGCGGCTCGCGCACATGCCGCCGGAGTCAAGATGGCGTTCGGCACCGACATGGGCGTGGGACCGCATGGCGACAACGCGCGCGAATTCGCTTTTCTCGTCGAGGCCGGTATGTCGCCGGCCGAAGCACTGCAGGCGGCGACCGTGCGCGCGGCCGAAGTGCTCGGTGTGACGGACCAGGGCGTGATCGAAGTCGGAAAACGCGCCGACATTATCGCGATGCCGGGCGATCCGCTGGCGGACATACAGGCGACGATGAGCGTCGATTTTGTGATGAAGGACGGCGTCGTGTACAAGCGGTCAATGGTCGCGAAATCGCCTTGAGCCTGCACCGCTTTTGCATTGCGCGCAGGGGCCTTGCGCTGTCATGACCGATGCCATGATCGAACTTGTTGGCTTTACCGCAGCCACGCTCACCACCATCGCGTTTGTGCCGCAGGCGATCAAGACGTTCCGCACGCGCGACACGAAAAGCATCTCGCTCGGCATGTACACCGTATTCACCATCGGCATCGCTTTCTGGTTTGCCTATGGCGTGTTGCTCGGCTCTTGGCCCATGATTCTCTCGAACATCGTCACCCTCGGACTCTCCGGCGGCATCCTGGCGATGAAACTTCGCTACAAATAGCGCGGGTTGAGTCGGCAAGTTTCGGCCTCATCTTGCCGCCCTCGCCGTCTGGAAATTCCCATGTTGCTCGATCCGACTTCACCACCCGCTCCATCACCCACGTCCGAATTCGTGTTCGACGCAACGGCGGCTGGCTTCCCAGCCGACGTGATGGAGCGCTCGCTCACCACGCCCGTCCTGATCGACTTCTGGGCGGAATGGTGCGGCCCCTGCAAGCAGCTCGGCCCGGTGCTCGAAAAACTCGCCGCCGAATACAAGGGCGCGTTCTTCCTGGCCAAAGTCGACGTCGAGCGCGAACAGCAACTCGCCGCTGCGTTCCAGGTCCGCTCCATTCCAACCGTGGTGCTGTTCAAGGACGGGCAGCCCGTCGACGGTTTCCCCGGTGCCTTGCCGGAAGCGCAGCTGCGCGAATTCCTGACGCAGCACGGGATCGAGCCAATAGCCGCCCCGCAGCCTCTATCCGAGCAGCCTTCCGTTGCGAGGCTTTCTCCCGCCGAGCGCATCGCCGATCTCCGCACCCAAATCGCCGCGCAACCCGATCAGGAAACCCTGAAACTCGATCTCGCCCTGGCCTTGCTCGAAACCGGCGACACCGCGGAGTCGACGCGACTGCTCGACGAGCTTTCCGCCGCTTTCGCGGGCGACGATCGCGCGAAAAAGGCGCGCGCAAAGCTGGGATTCACTGCGTTGCTGAAAGACGCGCCAGAGCGTTCCGAGCTTGAGTCGCTCATCGAGCGCGATCCTTCGGACATGGCCGCGCGGCGGCTATTGGGCGCACGCTTGCTGATCGGCGGAGATGATGATGAAGCGGCACTTGCGCAGTTTCTGGACATGCTGCGCATTGATCGCGCCTACGCCGACGGCGTACCGCGCAAAGCGCTTATCGAGGCGTTCCTGCTCATTGACGACCCCGACCTCGTCACCCGCTATCGTCGCCAGATGGCCTCCCTGCTGTTTTGAGTCCGTCGACCGGCCGCCGCAAACAACCACCCAGCGTCAGCCCCTGCGCTGCGTGAACGAGCGCCACATGCGCAAACGCGCGCGTTGGGGTGCCTGAAACCCTTGCAGTACCATCGCGATCGTCCTCCGTTGACGCCGTCCATGAGCGAAGCGCCGACCCCGTCCAATACCGCGCTGCCTTCGATTGCGGGCTACAGGCTGCAGCGCCGGCTGGGTCAAGGCGGCATGGCGGATGTGTACCTGGCAGAGCAGACTTCGCTCAGTCGCCAGGTTGCGATCAAAGTGCTCGGCAATCGCCCGAATCAAAGTAGCGATCTGTCGGTGCGCTTCGAACGCGAAGCGCGCACGATCGCGCGACTGGAGCACCCCGACATCGTCGGCATCCACGACGTGGGCCGCACCGGCGAAGGCTTGCTGTATTACGCGATGCCGTATCTGCCCGGCGGCGATCTGTCGCAGCGCGATCTGCGCGGGCGGCCGCAACAGTTGCTCGCGGTACTGCGGCGTATTTGCCACGCGCTCGAGTATGCGCACGCGCAGGGTGTGGTGCATCGCGACGTCAAGCCCGAGAACATCCTGTTCGACGCATCCGACAACGCGCGCCTCACCGATTTCGGTATCGCCATCTCATCGGACCACGATCATCGCGTCACCGCTGAAGGCCGCACGCTCGGTTCGAGCGGCTACATGAGCCCGGAACAGGCGCGTGGGATGCGTCTCGATGGTCGCGCGGACTTGTATTCGCTTGGCGTCGTGCTGTTCGAATTGCTGTCCGGCGACGTGCCCTACCACGGCTCGGATTCCCTCGCGGTCGCGCTGGCGCATACCCAGGACCCGATTCCGCAACTTGGAGAAGGCCTGCGCAACTGGCAGCCGGTGATCGATCAGGCACTCGCCAAGCAACCCGCGCAACGCTTCCAGTCCGCACGCGAAATGCTGCAGGCGATCGAAGACGCGGCGCAAAACGAAAGCCGGGTCAACACGCGCGATTTGGCTGCGGTCAGCGCAGCATCCGAAGCGCCGCACTCACCGTGGGCGCTGGTGTTTGCGACGTCCTTGCTGATCGGCGCGCTGGGCTGGCTGACATGGGCCCTCGCGCCGCATTTCCTGGAACGCGAAGTCCCGAAATTTTTTGTGGCGACACCGGACCTCGCCACAACCGTCACCCCTTCGCCCGTGCCGGCTGCCGCACTTGCTCCATTGGGGATGACGAGCGGTCTGCTGCCGGTCGCCGAGCGCGAACGCCTGCTGGCCGAGGCCCTCGGCCAGATCCAGCAAGGCCGATTGTTTGAGCCCGATACCGCCAATTCCGCAGAGCGTCTGCGCACACTGAAAGCGGACACGCCGGACGACCCCGCCGTGCTCGCGGCAATCGACCAGCTTCTCACGGCGGCAGCAACACGCATCGCCGAATCCATGACCAGCGACGAATGGAATGCAGCGGCAGCCGACTACATCATCGCCGACGCTTTTGTCGAAGCAACAGGTTCGCGCACGAGTGCTGCGTGGAAGCAGCTCGACGCGGAACTGGCCAAGCGCGTGCGCGCGCCGCTCGAAACCGCACTGGCCGCGGAAGACAAGGACGGCCTGCCGAAGATGAGAGAAGTGGTTGCGGCGCTTGGCAAACGTCACGCGGAACTGAAACATTTGTTCGACCGGGTCGGCGCGTTGCCGACGCCAGGCGAAGCCATGCGCGACACCGGCGGCCCGCAACTCGTTTACGTCCCGGCGCGCGTCGGGGCATCGCAGGTCGAGCGGGGCTTCGCGATGATGCGCAGCGAAGTCAGCGTCGGCGAATACGATGCTTTTGTGCGCGCCACTTCGCGTCGCCCCACCCGTTGCCGCGGCGAGGGCACGCTGCGCTCGATTTTGTCGCGGAACGACTGGCGCAATCCCGGTTTCACCCAGGATTCGAGGCACCCTGCCGTGTGCGTCAGCTACGCCGACGCGGTCGCCTTTGCCAACTGGTTGTCGTCGCGCGTGCAAGCACGCTATCGACTCCCGACTTCCTCCGAGTGGAAGCACGCAGCGGCGAGCTTCGCTGCGCCGAAGTCGGCTTGCGCAGCTGGCAATGTGCTGGACTCGGGTTCGCTTTCGGGTTCGCTTTCCGGTTCGCTCGCCAGCACGCTCAAGTCCGAAGCCGCGCGCAACGCGCACGGCTGCAACGACGGCGCGCGCTACACCGCGCCCGTCGGCGCGTTTGCGGCGACGTCGATCGGCCTTCGCGACATCGCCGGCAACGCCAGCGAGTGGACATCCGACTGCGCGGACGAGGGCGACAAATGCCGACGCTACGTGGCGCTCGGTCTTTCGTTCCGCAGCGGCGTCAACGACGCGTCGCTGACTTCGCCGTCGGTACAGGCGAGCGCCGTCGGGTCACCGTGGCTGGGCTTTCGCCTGGTGCGCGAAATCGGCGTGCGCTGAGCCTTCGCTCCGGGCACGCGCGTCGCGGATCAGCGGATTCAGCGCACGGACTTGCCGCAGTAGCCATGCCACACTCCCGCCGGTCGGCTAAAGGGGGCCACGCTTGGCGCACGATCGCAGTCAACGCCTGTTTGTTTTTCTGTGCGCTGTGTTCGTCGCGCACGCGCTGCTGGCCGAGTTCGTGGGCGTCAAGATTTTTGCGCTCGAACCCACGCTCGGCTTGCCGAATTTCAACTGGCAGCTGTTCGGTCAGCGTGGCACGCTCGATTTCACCGCCGGCGTTTTGCTGTGGCCCGCGGTGTTCGTGCTCACCGACATCATCAACGAGTACTTCGGCCGGCGCGGCGTGCGCTTTATCTCGTGGCTGACCGCTCTGCTCATCGTGTATGCGTTTGCGTTCGCGTTTCTCGCGATCCGACTCGCGCCAGCAGGCTGGTGGATCGGCGCCATGTCCGCGCAGGGCGTCCCGGACCAGCAGGCCGCGTTCGCCGCATTGTTCGGGCAGGGCCTGTGGACGATTGGCGGCTCGCTGGTGGCGTTCCTTGTCGCGCAGCTGCTCGATGTTTTCATCTTCCACCGCATCCGGCGCCTGACCGGCGAACGCAAGCTCTGGCTGCGTGCCACGGTGTCGACGCTGTTCTCGCAACTCGTGGACAGTTTCGTGGTGCTGTACATCGCGTTCGTGCTCGGTCCCCAGCAGTGGTCGATGGATCGACTGTTCGCGATCGGCAGCGTCAACTATGCGTACAAGGTCCTGGCCGCGATCGCGCTGATTCCCGTGATCTATCTGATGCACGGTGCAATCGAACGCTGGCTGGGCCGCAGCACCGCCACGCGCATGAAGGTTGAGGCCGCCCGCGGCTGAAGCAGAAAATCAGCCCGGGCGCGTTGCCGCACCACCACTCGTCTCGTCGCGCTTTTCGCGCGGCGGCAAGGCCACTTCGCCATGCACGAGAAACCAGATGTTTTCGGCAATGTTGGTGGCGTGGTCGCCGACGCGTTCGAGGTTCTTGGCCATGAACAGCAGATGCGTGCAGGGCGTGATGCTGCGCGGGTCTTCCATCATGTAAGTGAGCAGCTCCCGGAACAGGCTGGTGTACTGCGCGTCGAGTTCGGCATCGCGGCTGCGCACGCGGTTGGCCGCGTCGGCGTCGCTGTCGCGATAGGCCGCCAGCACGTCGCGAACCTGCTCGACGGCGAGGTCGCCGAGCGCGTGCAGACCGCGCGTATGCGGCAGCGGCGGCGCCAGGTTCAGAGCCATCGAACGCTTCGCCAGGTTGGCCGCGTAATCGCCGATGCGCTCGATGTCCGACGCGATGCGCAAGGCCGCCAGGATCGCGCGCAAGTCGCGCGCCAGCGGACCGCGCAAGGCCAGCTTCATGACGTCGTGGCTGACATCCCTCTCCAGCGCGTCGATGGCCTCGTCGTTGGCGATGATGCGTTGGGCGACCCGGTCATCGCGGCGTTCAACTACGTCGAGTGCGCCGGCAAGTTGCGAGACTGCCATCTCGCCCATGCGCATGATCTCGTCCAGCAGCCGCCGCTGCTCGTCGTCGTAGCTTTTGACGATGTGGTCGTGAGGCTCGTTGATCATGACGCAGGGATTCCTGTTTTAGTACTTCTCCGGGAATTCATCCGAACCTGCCGGTGATGTAGTCCTCGGTCTGCTGCTTCGAGGGGTTGGAGAAAATGGTTTCGGTGGTGTCGTGCTCGACGAGGTCCCCCAGATACATGAAGGCGGTGTAGTCGGATACGCGAGCGGCTTGCTGCATGTTGTGGGTCACGATCATGATCGTGTACTGCTGTTTGAGTTCGGACACCAGCTGCTCGATCTTGCCGGTCGCGAGCGGGTCCAGCGCGGAAGTCGGCTCGTCGAGCAGAATCAGGTCCGGCTTCAACGCCACCGCCCGCGCGATGCACAGCCGCTGTTGCTGACCGCCGGACAAGCCCAATCCGTTCTGCTTCAGCTTGTCCTTGACCTCGTCCCAGAGCGCCGCCTGGCGCAGCGCCTGTTCCACGCGCTCGCTCATCTCGCCACGGCTGAGTTTTTCGTGGTGCTGGATGCCATAGGCGACGTTGTCGTAAATCGACATCGGGAACGGCACCGGCTTCTGGAAAACCATGCCGACCTTGCTGCGCAGGTGATTGAGCGGGTACTTCGCATCGAGGATATTTTCTCCGTCCAGCAGGACCTCGCCGGTCGCCACCTGTCGCGGGTAGATCGAATAGATGCGGTTGAAGATGCGCAACAGGGTCGACTTGCCGCAGCCCGAAGGTCCGATCAGCGCCGTGACTTGCCGCTCCGGTATCTCAAGATTGATGTCCTTGATCGCCACAAAGTCGCCGTACCGGAAACCGAGGTTCCGCGCCTGCATCTTCGGCGGGATGGTCCCCACGGGCGGCACCTGTTTGACGGGAGCAACGGTGGTCATCCCTGCGCGTACATCATTCATGACGGGCCTTGGTCATCGTGTCAGTTGTTGCTGAATTTGTGACGCAGCAGGACAAGCCGGGCGATCACGCTCAGCACCAGCACAAACAACGTCAATACGAACGCGCCGGCCCATCCGAGCGACTGCCATGTCTCGTAGGGACTGAGCGCGTACTGGAAAATCACGACCGGCGTGCTGCTGGCCCTGGCGCGCATCAGCGGCGAGACTGCGCCACTGCTGTTCACCGCGCTCAACAACCAGTTCTGGTCGACCGATCTGCTCGCGCCGATGGCCAACGTGCCG
>JBKJND010000111.1:0-2671 GCA_046596095.1 Ahniellaceae bacterium
ATCACCGAGCGCCGCGAGATCGGCGCGAAACTGGACGAAGCACTGGTCGATGGCGCGTGCGAATGCGCGCACGGTGGCCTGGATGCTGGCACTTTCCGCAGGCACTTCTGCGCGATAACTCCGGGACAGCAAAGGCCGGGCGTCGTTGTTGTCGAGTCGAAACTGAAGGGCCACGTACACCTGCCAGCGCTCCTCGCCCGCATTCACCCGCACGCGCTCGAAGCGCTCGATGAGTCCGGTGATCCGCAGCGACCGTTGCGAGACGGGCAGCCGATCGGTCACCAGCGGCGCCATGCGCGCGCTGCGCAGATGTTCGATCAACCTGCGTTGCAGCAGCCGTCCCGGCGGATCGCTCCACAGCTGGTAGTGATACGGCTTGAGGTTGCCGTCGGGTTTGAGCGAATACAGGATCGCCTGCTCGTTGTAGACGCCGTCGGCGCTGAGCGGTTCGACCACGAGCGCCTGCTGAAACGCGGCCGCTTCGGTTTCCGCGCTCGGCGCTTCCGCAGCGGGCGGCAACCGGTAGTAGCGGATTTCCGGGACTTGCGGCACGGTGCCGCAGCCAACGACGAACAGTATCGACAGGGCGCAGACTGCCGCACGCAAGACCGGGATGTGCAGGGATGGCTTGCTGGAACTCATTTCATTCCTCCTCGACCACCACGTCATCGGCCGGCGGTGTGCGCAGCAAGCGGTTCGGACTCTTGCGCAATTCGCGCGAAAGCTCCTGGAAGTTGCGGCTCGATGCTTCGAGATTGTGCGAGATGGCATCGATCCGGCGCGACAGCGCCGACGTGATCTGCTGCATGTCCTGCACGGCCTGGCGCACCGCTGGCCGGTTCTCGCCTGCCATGCCCTCGATATCGGTCATGGCGCGGTCGAGCTTCGCCTGCGTGCCGCGCAGTTCCCCGGTCACCACCGCGAGATTGGCCAGCGTCGTATCGACCGCCTTGCGATTGTTCGGGCCAACCATCTGATCCACGCCTTCCGCCACCCGGTTAAGGCGGATGAGGAGATCGCGCGCCTGACGGATGATCTCCGGCGCGTTTTCGTCGACGGTCCCGGAAATAGATTCGATGCGCTGCGTGAGCATGCGCACCAGCGGCGTCACGTGCGTGCGCGTCAGCGTGGTTACTTCGCCGGCAAGCTCGTTAAGGGCATTGAACACGTCGGCGGCTTCGCGGCCTTTGAGCGTGGCGCCCGGCTTCAGCATCGTGGTGCTGCCGCCTTCGCGAATCGCGATCGCGACATCGGCAAGCAAGCCGCTCGATGCGAGTTGCGCCAGCGAATCACTCGGGATGGGCCAGTCGCGACGGATCGCCACCTCGACGCGGTACTTGGTCTTGTTGGCGCGCCGTTGCGGCTCGATTTCCTCGACCTGGCCGATGCGATAGCCCTCGTAAAACACTGGCGCGCCGGTGCCAAGCCCGGTCACGTTCTTGTATTCGACGAAATACGCATGCGTGCGTCCGCTGCGCCCGGTGATCACGAACACTGCTATCAGCAGGAGCGCCAGCGCGGCGAGAACCGCAGTCCCGACCAGCGTGTAGTTGATGGTGTCGCGTTTCATGGACGGTCGATGCTCCGTGGGCGACAAGTGAATGAAGGACTGAATTCCTGGCGGCGCATCACTCGTCTTCCCCGGTAAGGCGCTTGAGATAGGCGTCCGCGTCGACTTCGACTGCGCGCGGACGCCGGTTGAGCAAGTCCTGGATGCGCTCATTGTCGCTCGCACGGACCTCGTCCGCCGACCCGGTCAGCAAAATACGGCCCTGATCGAGCATGGTGATGCTGTCGGCAATCTTGAAGGCGGATTCGAGCTCGTGCGTGACCACGACGATGGTCATCCGCATGGCCTCGCGCAATTTCAGGATCAACTCGTCAAGCTCGGCCGACACGACGGGATCGAGGCCGGCGGAAGGTTCGTCGAAAAAAAGGAGCTTCGGATCCATCACGATTGCGCGCGCGAGTGCGGCGCGCTTGACCATGCCGCCGGACAATTCGCTGGGCATGAGCTCGGCGAAGCCGCCGAGATTGACGACCTCAAGTTTCAGCCGGCTCATGATCCGAATGGTGCTCTCGTCGAGTTTGGTATGTTCGCGCAACGGCAGCGCCACGTTGTCGCCGACCGACATGGAAGTGAACAGCGCGCCGCCCTGAAACGAAACGCCCATCTGGCGACGCAGGTCTATCAGCGTGCGCGAATCGGCGTGCGCCACATCGACACCCAAAATTTTCACGTCGCCGCGCCTGGGTCTCAGCAGACCGAGCAGGTGCCGCAGCAACGTACTCTTGCCCGACCCCGAACCGCCCATGATCACGCGGATTTCGCCCGAATCGACACGAAAATCCACGTCGTGCAGCACCTGGCGGCGGCCAAACCACGCGCACAGTCCCTTCACGTCGATGATCGGCGCCTTCGTTGCGTCGGGCACTGGTTCGGCGCGCACAGCGTTCATCGGTTGACGAAGAAACTGAAGATGACGTCCGCTATCGACGCCGACTCGAGATCGACTGCAAGCGTTCGCGCGTTCATCGGTTGACGAAAAAACTGAAGATGACGTCCGCTATCGACGCCGACTCGAGATCGACTGCAAGCGTTCGCGCGTTCATCGGTTGACGAAGAAACTGAAGATGACGTCCGCTATCGACGCCGACTCGAGATCGACTG
>JBKJND010000420.1:0-3386 GCA_046596095.1 Ahniellaceae bacterium
CGGTGCGGGCACGGAATCGATGTCGATGGTGCCGATGATGGGCAACAAGGTGGCATTGAGTCCGAAGGTTTTTACGGACGACAACGTCGCCATCGCCTACGGCATGGGCATCACCGCAGAAAAAGTCGCCGACGAATGGAAAGTGTCGCGCGACGACCAGGATGCGTTTGCGGTAGCGTCGCATCGCAAGGCGCTGGCTGGAATTGCCGCTGGCGAATTCGCCCGCGAGATCTCGCCGCTCAACGTGATTGCGCGCGTACCCGATCTTGCAGGCAATGCGGTACGAATCCGCGAAGCGTTGATCGACACGGATGAAGGCCCGCGCAGCGATACCAGCCTCGAAGGACTGGCGAAGCTCCGTCCCGTGTTCCGCATGGGCGGCAGCGTCACTGCGGGTAACTCGTCGCAGATGAGCGACGGCGCGGGCGCGGTGATGCTGGCGTCGGAGTCGGCGATCAAGGAATACGGCCTGATTCCCCTCGCCCGCTTCGTAGGTTTTGCGGCCGCTGGCGTAAGGCCGGAGGTGATGGGCATCGGCCCCATCGCAGCCATTCCGAAAGTGCTCGAACAGTCCGGCTTGCGTCTCGACCAGCTCGACTGGATTGAACTCAACGAGGCTTTCGCGGCGCAGGCACTGGCCGTCATAAGAACGCTTGGAATCGATCCCGACAAGGTCAATCCGCTGGGCGGCGCCATTGCGCTCGGCCATCCGCTCGGCGCGACTGGCGCCGTGCGTACCGCCACGCTCGTGCATGGACTGCGTCGCCGCAAGCAAAAGTACGGCATGGTCACGATGTGCATTGGCACCGGCATGGGCGCCGCAGGCATCTTCGAATCCCTCTAGCCCTCCGCCATTCCAGTTTGCGCCGGGTTTTCCTGATCGGCTGGATCGCCTCCGCATCGTTGCTGGCGGCGGACGACACCGCTCATCTCCAGTGCAAACTAGAGTTCCTGGGGGAACTCGGATGGCGGGTCGAGCACGCGCCCATCGGGGGCATCGAGTTGCAGGGAGGCAGCCCCTGCAAACGCGCCAACCTCGCTGCGGCGCATGCTGAGGACGACTTGGTGTTGCGCGTACCGCAGTCGTCCGATGCATGGCTCGCGCAACCGCAGGCAGCGCAGCAACTCGACGACGCCCTCGCCGATCCCGCATCGATCTGCTCGTTCGCGATCCGCATCGGCGACTCCACACGTCGCGCGGCCGACAAACTCATCGCCAACCCGGGCTTCAAGTTCAGCGCGATCCAGACCGGCTGGATAGGATTCGGTGTCGGCAGTGCCGTCGACGCGGGTTGGCAACCCCTGTATTCCTGGGGTCGCGGATTCACGCCTTCACTTTCCAACTCACGCGCGATCGCTGCATTTTACGAGCGGCCAGTGCGAGCCGAGTGCGGCGTCGGGCGCCAGATCGCGCAATACGCCGCTTTTGCGGAACTGTTTGGCGCGGCGGGTCTTGATCGCGCGTTCAAGCACGGCGAAATCGTGATCGGCACTTTCAACAAACTGGGCCGCTCGGGCAGCGTGCTGCTGGGCAGCGGTCGCGGCGAGATGTTTGCGGATGGCCTCGCGAAAAAAACCTCGGCGCTGGGGCGCCAGGCGTTTAATGGCGCGCCCGGCTTTATCCATCACGTATTCGATGCGTCTACCTTGAGCGACATCAACAATCAGGCGCAAAACTTTGTCGTGTACGACGTCGACGCAGCAGCGGCGGAAGCCTTGCGAGCGCACGGCGGATTCGCGCACTACAACCGCATCAATCGTGGTATCTGGGAATTGAGCGAACCATTCCAGGTGCGCGGATTGCGTTGGTTCGAGCGGTTGCTGTTCGAACGCGACGCGCGCCTGCTCGCACGCCTGACGGTGCGCGAACGCGATTTGCACGGGCGGATGCGCGCGCTGCTGGACGACCCGTTCTACAACGGCTTCCGCGTTTATGGGCACCCGCACGGGGTCAAGCCCATCGGTTACTTCGTGGTGCGCATGCTCGATCGCAATCCGCATACGCCGTTCAAGATCGAATTGGCCCTGCACAACCTCCATACCGAGATTTATCGCCGCTATGCGCGCGACCGAATCGACCTGTGCGTAAAAACGCAGCGAGAGAGGGGTACGATCGCAACGTCACCGGAGTAATGCCGCCATGCATCGAATTGTTGCGTTGATCCTCATCGCCGTTGGGCTATTGCACCTTTATCCCGCCGTGGGCGTATTTGGACCGGGGCGTCTGCAAGCCTTGTACGACATCGGCAGCAGCGACGCAGACACGCTGCTGTTGCTGCGCCACCGTGCGGTCTTGTTTGCGCTGCTTGGCATCGCGATGATCGCGGGCGGTGTGCACACGCCATGGCGTTGGCCGGCCTTGATTGCGGGCCTTGTCAGCACGTTGAGCTTCGTGGTGCTCGCGTTTCCACTGAGCGACAACAGCGCGGCGGTGACGCGTGTGTTCTGGAGCGACGTGGTTGCAAGCGGGTTGCTCATGTTTGCGGTTGTGCTCGCGATTCGCTACCGGACTCCACGCGCTGCAGCGTCTCAGTCGGCACCGTCCATCGCGACGCCCGCACCGCCGCCCTCGCCGCCTCCAGGATGACCACACAACGTCGCGTCCTGGTCGCAGGTGCCAGCGGACTGGTTGGGCGCGCTGCGGTCGACGCCTTGCTCAAGGATCCCGCCGTCACCGTGATCCGGGTTCTCTCGCGCAGGACGCTGGACGATTTGCCACGCGATCCACGTGTGCGTCCGTGCATCACCGAATTTACGCATCTCGACGCCCACGCCGACTGGTTTCAAGTCGAGCAGGTGCTCTGCGCGCTTGGCACGACCATGCGTCAGGCCGGGTCGCAGGCGGCGTTTCGTCGCGTGGATTACGAGTATCCACTGGCCATCGGCAGACTGGCGCGCGCAGCGGGTGCGTCGCACTACGCTCTGGTGAGTGCGGCGGGCGCGAACGCGCATTCGTCGGTGTTCTACAACCTGGTCAAGGGCGAACTCGAACTCGGGCTCGAATCGCAAACGTGGCCTTCGTTGACCATCGCGCGGCCTTCCCTCTTGCTCGGCGACCGCGCGGAGTTTCGCCTCGGTGAAGTCGTAGCGAGGCGCTTCGGCTGGTTGACGCCGTCCGCGTGGAAACCGGTCGAGGCGGGTCAGGTCGCACGCACGCTTGTGCGGTGCCTGCGCGAAGACCGTCCCGGCGTGCGGATACTCGACAACCGCACGCTCCGCGCAGAACCTTGAGCAAGAGCGGCGGCGCATAGCACCGCTCTACAAAAGCCACGGTCGGGCCTGAAGTCGGCTGTTGTAGAGCCGGACCTGACGTTTCCCCGGTTCTTGTTCGCTTTTGCTCTTTGGAATCAGCGCCTTGCTTCTGAACTTCACCATCCAAACATCAA
>JBKJND010000017.1:0-4037 GCA_046596095.1 Ahniellaceae bacterium
CTGCGCGCGATACTCGGGCGTGATGGCCGCGATGCTGTCGTCGAATGTGTCGGTTGCCGCGTATTTCTGCTTCGGCAACGCCGGCATGAACTCTGGATTTTCCGGCGCGAGCTTTGCCAGCTCCTCTGCCCTGCGGACCACGCGCTCAAGGGACGCATCGTCGAACTGATTGATGGTGGCGATACCGACGCGCTTGCCGTACGCGACCTGCACGCCCAGCGACACGTCTCCCACCACGCCGCTGGTCGACACGTTGTTGAGCGCAAAACGCACGTTGCCGCCAATCGATCCAGCCAATGTCGCAGTGCACTCATCGGCTTTCGACAGCGCGACGACTTTCTCGAGCAACGCACGCGCCTGCTCTTCGGTGTAGTTGATCATTTCAATGGCTCCAGACGTGCGCGCTCAGCCCAGGCTGCGGGCAGTGTTGATGACGTTGACGCCGTTGAAGCGCGTCGTGCTCGACCCATGCGATACCGCCGACGACTGGCTCGGCTGGCCCTTGCCGTCGAAGAACGAGCCGTTGAGCCGGTAATCGCTCTCATCGCAAACCGCAACGCACGAATTCCAGAACTCGGGTGTGCGGATCTGATACGCGACATCCTCGATCATGTGGGTGATCTTGCCGTTCTTGATCTCGTAGAACAGCTGCCCGCCGAACTGCGCGTTGTAGCGTTGCTGGTCGATCGAGAACGAACCGTCGCCGACGATGTAGATGCCGTTTTCCACGTCCTTGATCATCGCGGCCACGTCGAGCGGCTTCTTGCCCGGCGCGAGCGAGATGTTCGCCATGCGCTGGAACTGCACGCTCGACCACGAGTCGGCGTAGCAGCAGCCGTGCGATGCATCTTCGCCGAGAATGTGCACCTGGTCGCGGGTCGCCTGGTAGTTGACGAGTATGCCGTCCTTGATGATGTCCCAACGGCGCGTCTTGACGCCCTCGTCGTCGTAGCCGACGTAACCGAGACTGCCCGGCTGCGTCTTGTCGGCGAAGATCGTCACGTTGTCGCTGCCGTACTGGAACTTGTCCTTGCGCTTGTCGAGTGTCGCGAAGCTGGTGCCCGCAAAGTTGGCTTCGTAGCCAAGTACACGATCGAGTTCGGTCGGATGCCCCACCGACTCGTGGATCGTGAGCCAGAGATGCGAGGGATCGAGCACGAGGTCGTACTTGCCGGGCTTGACCGAGGGCGCAGTCAACTTCTCGCGCGCCTGTTTGGCTGCGGCCACTGCGTCTTCGCGCAAGTCGTAGGTCTTGCCGTAACCGATCACGCCACCCGGCAACTTGACCTTGTCGCCGGCCGCGCCATCGAGATATTCGTAGCCCATGCCCACCGGCGCCGAAATGCCATCGCGCGTGCGGAACTTGCCGCTCTTCTTGTCGATGGCGGTCGCTGTCATCGGCGTCCAGATGCGGTGGATGTCCTGATCGATGTAGGAGCCATCGGTCGACGCGAAATATTTCTGCTCGTTGACCAGGAACATGAGCGTATTGACGTAATCCGCGCCGGCTTTCATTGCCGCGGCGTTGACGTCGAGCAGCAACTCGACCTTTTCCTTGATCGGCACTTCCATGGAATTCTTGCGGATTGGAGTCGCCCACGACACCTCGCCCACGCCCGGCGTTTTGGCCAGCTGCACCGGCTGCGTCTGCGACTTCGAGTTGGCTTTCGCGATTGCCGCGGCCTGTCTCGCCGCCCCGGCCACACCCTTTTCGGTGAGGTCGCTGGTGGCGGAGAAGCCCCACGTGCCGTCGACCAGCACGCGCACACCGACCCCGGTCGATTCCGTGTTGACCACGTTCTGGACCTTGTCCTCGCGCGTGATCACGAACTGCTGGAGGTAGCGCCCGATGCGCACGTCGCAGTAGCTCGCGCCCGCATCGCTGGCGGCGCCGAGCGCGGTGTCGGCAAGCGCTTTCTTCATGGCCACGTCGAGCTTGGTACCGAGAACTTCGGCGGCGACCGACTGGCCGAAAGCGCGCGGTACGGCGAGGCCACCGAGCCCAAGTCCCAAGCCGGTGAGTATTACGAAATCGCGTCTATGCACTGCGGGTCTCCGGCGGTGCGGCCCTCGCGGGCGTGGGTGTCTGCATCGAGGTGCGCTGCGCAATCGAACAACCTTTGCGCGGCGTTGCGAATCGTCGTGCCTTGCCGTGCTCCTCGGCAAGTGACGAATGGCAGGGGGTGAGCGGGGATTTGTCGCGGCACTGCCGCGACCCCGCGAACGCACGGCCACGGATGGCCGGGCCGGACGCCATGCCGCAAGGACGCCTGCTTGCCTCACAGCCCAACGCGCTTGTGCGCCACCGCCGCGCGACCCCGCGAACGCACGGCCACGGATGGCCGGGCCGGACGCCAAGCCGCATCAATGCATCCTTGCGAAAAATCCGCAGCGCTCGCGTGCTATTGCGCGAGCCGGTTGCCCCACGTCGTTGTTGGCACCGGCGGATTGGGAGGGTCGATCGCATGCACCTGCCCGATGCGATTGCGGCCGTCGCGTTTGGCGCGATAGAGCGCGCCATCGACGGCGCGGTAGAGGGTGTCCGCATCGGCATGCTGCTTCGGGTGGAACTCGCCGACGCCGATGCTGACGGTGATCGGCATGTCGCATCCCTTGATCGCCAGCGCGCGCGCTGCGAGTTCCGCGCGGAATGCTTCGGCCCGCGCACTCGCATCGGCCAACACGCAACGATCCATCAGAACGGCAAACTCTTCGCCGCCAAGTCGCGCAATGAACTCACCCGGCAGGACGAAGGTCTGGCGCAAGCGGTCGGCCAGCGCGATCAGGCATTCATCGCCTACCGCGTGGCCGTGCTCATCGTTGACCGCCTTGAAGTGACCGATGTCGATGATGAGAAGTGTCAGCAAACTCTGTCCCGCGCGTGCGTCCTCGATGCTTTGGGCCAGGCGGTCGTTGAACTCTCCGCGATTGCCGAGACTGGTCAGCGCATCGATGCGACTGCGCCGCGAGAACAGATCCCGCTGGGCGCGCAGCTCCTGTTCGAGATCGATGCTGCGGTGGTATTCGAAGTGCGCGCGTCGTGCCGCAAGTATCAGATAAGCAAAGTGGATGGACACACCGATCGCGATGGGTGCCGCGCCGGCTCGATCGGCGATCAGCAACGCGACAAACGGCGGACCGTATCCCGCCAGCAAACCCGCGTACGCGGGTCGCAAGCGCATCGGATAACTGTGCACATAGGCCGTAGTGAACGCGCTCGTGGCGAACAGGATCACCGTCGGCGTGTTTGCAAAGTCGGGGTGAATCAGCGCGAAAGCAGTAGCTGCGCCCCACGCCGCCATCGAAACGATCATGACCGCAAGCGTGGCGGCCAGATGCTGCGCATGCGCCTGCGGACGTTTGCGACGCAGTGCACCGACGGCAAGACGCGCGAACGCAAGCGCCAGAAATCCCGAACCGATGAGCCACTCGCGCGCGCCGTTCTGGCCCGCCGTCATGCACATGAGGACCCACACGGCGACTATAAACAATCCGCCGATGCGCGAGCGCTCGTAAGCGTCGGCGGCTTCCTGCGCGACGCGCAGTTCCGGATCGCGCGAGCGATTCGCGAATGCATCCGCCGACAGAGCGCCACCGGCCATGATTTTCCACAACCTGTGAGAGCGCAACCTCCGATGCTAGCGCAAACGAATCCGCTTCACGCCCGGCGATTCCGTGCGCTCAAGCGCCTGGCAGCCTCGTTCGCATCGAGCGTTGTGTGGGTGGCTCTCGCGACAAGTGCAGGCAATGACGCTCCAGCGCAGTCGCACGCACGGTCTAGCGCCGCGAAACGTGCGGATCGTCGCGGATGTACCAGCGCCACGGTTCGTCCGCTGCGTGACGGATGCCGATGCGTTTGGCGACGACCGGCTCCCCCGGCGTTGCCGTGCCGTCGTCTACGATGGTGAAGCCTGCTTCGCCGCTGACCAGGTCGATGCCGTTTTGTGCGCGCGCGATCCCCATCGCCTGACACAGTCGCGCCGGCCCGCGACACAAATCCCGATCGACGCGGCAGCGCGGTCGCGCCGCGCGCATAT
>JBKJND010000027.1:0-2519 GCA_046596095.1 Ahniellaceae bacterium
TCGGCCTGCGTCACATCGCGCGACTTGAACGCGATGGTCGCGCCAGCGTCGGCGTGATCGCGCTGCCGGCGGATCACGCGTGCCGGCATGCGCAGCTGACCGACAATCTGGTGCAGTACCGCACGGCGCGCTATTCGGAAAACGCGCTGGTTGTGCAAGGGCCAGGTGCCGGTCCTCAAGTGACTGCGGCGGGGGTGTTCGCCGATGTCCTGGCGATTGCCAAGTCGCTTGGAGGCCGGACATGACTGACGCGAGTTCCATCGCGGCTTGCGCCGCTCCTACAGATGCAGCGCAGGGCGTTCGCGAAGAAGCGCGCGCATCTGCGCCGGCCAGCGTCGGCAATATTGGTGTCGGCTTCGACATTCTCGGACACTCGATCACGGGACCGCGTGATGTTGCGGTTGTACGGCGCATTGAGGAGCCGATAGTTCGCATTGCGGCGATTCGTGGAGACGCAGCGGGAAGGGGCTCGTTGCCCATGGAGGCCGAGCGCAACACGGCGGGGCAAGCTTTGATCGCGCTGCGTGCGGCGCTGGGAATAGCACATGGCTTCGAGCTGGAGATCACCAAAGGCATCGCGCTTGGCTCCGGCCTCGGCGGTTCGGCGGCGTCGTGCGTCGCCGCGCTGGTCGCCGCGAATGCGCTGCTCGATGTCCCGCTGTCGCGCGCAGAGTTGTATCCGTTTGCGCTCGAAGGCGAGTCGGTGTCGAGCGGCAGCCGCCACGGCGACAACGTGGCGCCCATGCTGCTCGGTGGTGTGGTGCTGGCAACGCCTTCGCGGATGATTGCGCTGACCGCGCCGGACTGGTTGCATTGCGTGGTGGTGCATCCGGACCAGGTGCTGGAAACGCGGCGCGCGCGAGCGGTGCTGACGGAACCGTATCGACTTGCGCAAATTGTCGCGCAGACCACGTACCTCGCACTCTTCCTCACGGGCCTCGCACGCGCCGATGCGGACATGATCGGCGAAGGCCTGCACGATCTGCTGGTGGAGCCACGCCGTGCAGCCTTGATCCCGGGATTATCCGAAGTCAAATCCGCCGCTCTCGATCACGGCGCGCTCGGCGCGAGCATCTCCGGCGGCGGCCCCAGCGTGTTCGCATGGTTCGCGTCGAGAACTGCAGCCGAAGCCGCAGCACCCGCGATGCGCGCCGCCTTCGCGCACGCCGGCTTCGACAGCCGCGCGTACGTCTCCCCCGTTGCCGGCCCGCGCGCCGAGCTGCTCGATGTCTGATCACCCCGCACGCGAGTCCTTTCCGTCTGTAGCCCTTTTCCAATCGGGTGAGACCCCGCGTTGCCGTCCGATGCCTGCATGTGCCCCGGCACCCAATTCCCGTCATTCCCGCGAAAGCGGGAATCCAGTTACTTCGCCAAGGCTTGTGCTGACGCCCGTGGCAAGAAACTGGATTCCCGCCTACGCGGGAATGACGAGCAAGGAAAAATCTCAGGCTCGATTCGCGTGAGATTCGTGAGTACGCGCGGTGGCGTGGCGCCGACATCGATCGACGTCGCGCTGGTTGCAGGGCTTGCGCCCGATGGGGGTCTGTATGTGCCGGAGCGCATACCTGCACTCGTGCGCGATCATCCTTTCGACAGTCTTGCGGAGACCGCTCGCGAGGTCTTGGCGCCTTACTTCGAAGATTCGACTCTGCGCGACCAACTCGGCGAAATTTGCGAGCACGCGTTTTCGTTTCCCGCACCGCTGATTTCGATGTCGCGAGAAGGCGACTGGTTGCTCGAACTCTTCCACGGACCAACCGCTGCGTTCAAGGACTACGCGGCGCGCTTTCTCGCCGAGGCGCTGACACGGCTGCGGTCAGCCGGTGCGCCGCCTACCACGATTCTTGTCGCGACTTCGGGCGATACCGGTGCTGCCGTCGCAGCGGCGTTCCATCGCAAACCGGGATTCAACGTGGCGATCCTGTATCCGCATGGACGCGTATCGCCACGCCAGGCGCATGGCCTTGGCTGCTGGGGCGACAACGTGCGCGCGTTCTGCGTCGATGGCACCTTCGATGATTGCCAGCACCTTGCAAAACAGGCGTTGTCCGACGAATCGCTGCGGCGCGACCTGCCGCTCAGCTCCGCCAACAGCATCAGTCTCGGTCGCCTGCTGCCGCAGACCGCTTACTACGCGCATGCCGCGATGCATTTTCACGCCTTGCACGGCACCGCGCTGAATTTCATCGTGCCCACTGGCAACCTCGGCAATGCCTGCGCTGCATTCGTCGCCAAACGCATGCGATTGCCGATTGGCGAGATTTTTCTCGCAACCAACGCCAACGACGTGCTGCCGCGCTTCCTGGGCGGCGGCGATTACGCACCCCAAGTCACTCGCGCGACGCTCGCTAACGCGATGGACGTCGGCGCGCCCAGCAACTTCGAGCGCCTGCGCTATTGGCACCACGACGACGCCGAGTTACGCGCCGCATTCCGCGCGCAATCCGTTGACGACGAGACCATTACCGACGTCATCCGTCGCGCACCAGGGGACCACGGCATCGTCGCCTGCCCGCACA
>JBKJND010000212.1:0-5123 GCA_046596095.1 Ahniellaceae bacterium
AATCGGTGCGTCTGTTCGGTGAATCGAGCATGCACGCGAGCATGCTGTTGCCGCTCTTGCTGATGGCGCTCGCCACGCATGTCTGGTTTTTCGCATCATTGGCGGGTCGTGCGCGCCTGGCGTTGCTTGAAGCCGACAGCGACAAGGCCTGGGTGCGCGAAGCGCTGCAAACCGGCGCACCATCAACAGCTTCAACGCAGGCAGCTGCTGCATGAATCACTGGCCGTTCGTCGCAGGTGCCTACGCGATATTCTTCATCGGGTTCGCGGCCGATGCGTTGATTCCGGGTTTTCGGCGGCGTCGCTTGATCGCACATCTCGGCGATCGCTGGCGTCGCGAGCAAACACGTCTTGCTCGTCATTCCCGCGCAGGCGGGAATCCAGACCCCTTCGACACGGTCGCAGATGGAATGACACGGCAAGACACTGGATTCCCGCCTTCGCGGGAATGACGAAAAGGGTTGGGAATTCGCTTGAGGTTTAACAGATGAGAGAGCAACGCAAACGGCGACTATGGATGGCGGGCGCGATCGTGCTCGGCGTGGGTGCGGCAACTGCGCTGGTGCTGACCGCGCTGCGCGACAACCTCGAACACTTCTACAGCCCATCCGATGTGGCTGAAGGCCGCGCCCCCGCGGCGCGTACGATGCGCCTCGGCGGTGTGGTGCTCGAGAAGAGTTTGACCCGCGCGCCGGAGTCGCTCGAAGTCGTATTCGTCGTGACCGATCGCTTCAAGGAACTGCCGGTGAGCTACACCGGCATCCTGCCCGACCTGTTCCGCGAAGGCCAAAGCGTGGTCGCCACCGGCAGCCTGCGCGACGATGGAGTATTTGTGGCGAATCAGGTGCTGGCGAAGCACGACGAGACCTACATGCCGGCAGAGGTCGCGGATGCGATCGCGCGCGCCAAGATCAAGAAGACCCAGGAGGGCGCGTCGCTGTGATTGCTGAACTCGGTCAGGTAGCCCTCATCCTCGCGCTGCTGCTCGCATTGGTGCAGTCGACGATTCCCATGCTCGGCAGCTTTGTCGGACGCAGCGACTGGATGGCCCTCGCGCGTCCCGCCGCCATCGCTCAGACCGGCTTCATCGCGCTTTCCTTCGCGCTGCTGACGTTCGCGTTCGTCGTGCAGGACTTTTCCGTGGCGTATGTCGCGCAGCACTCGAACCTTGCGCTGCCCCTGCACTATCGCTTCTCGGCGGTCTGGAGCGCGCACGAGGGGTCCCTGCTGATGTGGGTGCTGGTGCTCGGCGCGTGGACTTCGGCGGTGGCGATCACCAGCCGTCGCCTGCCAGAGCAGTTCATGGCGCGCGTGCTTGCGGTACTCGGCATCGTCAGCGTCGGCTTCATCGCCTTCACCCTGTTCACCTCCAACCCGTTCCTGCGCCATCTGCCTGCGCTCGTTGACGGCAACGACCTCAATCCGCTGCTGCAGGACTTCGGGCTGATCGTGCATCCGCCGCTGCTGTACATGGGCTACGTGGGACTCGCGGTGCCGTTCGCGTTCGCGGTGGCGGCGTTGATCGAGGGCCGCGTCGACGCGCAGTGGGTACGCTGGTCGCGTCCGTGGACGCTGGTCGCATGGTCGTTTCTCACCATCGGCATCGCACTCGGCTCCTGGTGGGCATACTACGAACTCGGCTGGGGCGGCTGGTGGTTCTGGGATCCGGTCGAGAACGCATCGTTCATGCCGTGGCTCATCGCCACCGCACTCATCCATTCGCAGGCAGTTACCGACAAGCGCGGATCGTTTCGCGCGTGGACGATGCTGCTCGCGATCTTCGCGTTTTCGCTGTCCCTGCTCGGCACGTTCCTGGTGCGTTCGGGCGTGCTGACCTCGGTACACGCCTTCGCTTCGGATCCCGCGCGCGGTCTCTACATCCTCGTCTTCCTGGTGCTGCTCTCGGGCGGCGCGCTGACGCTGTACGCGCTGCGTGCGCCGCGGCTGTCCGGCGACAACGAGGCACCGTTCGACATCGTCTCGCGCGAGAGTCTGCTGTTGTCCAACAACCTGCTGCTGACCGCCGCATGCGCGCTGGTGTTGATCGGCACCTTGTTCCCGCTCCTCGCCGACACCTTCGGCTGGGGCAAATTCTCGGTTGGGCCGGCCTACTTCGGACCTTACTTCCTCGGCGTGATGGTGCCGCTGGTCCTGCTGCTGCCGTTTGGTCCGCTGGCGCGCTGGCAACAGGCGGATCCCCGGAGTCTGGTGCGCACGCTGCAGTGGTTCGCGCTCGCTGCGATGGCGAGCGGCGCGCTGGCGTGGTTGATCTGGCGCGAGGCGCTTGGCTGGAAGGGCGCGCTCGGCGTGGTTGGCGGCGTGTGGCTTGCGCTTGGTGTGGTGGCGGCGTGGCGCGCGCGGGCGGGCGCAGACGCCACGCGCGACACGCAACCGGGGATCGCGAGCGCCCCTGTCACCCCCGGCTCACGCCTCAACGCAGGTTTCGTGGGCATGCTCATCGCGCACGCCGGCATGGCGATGTTTGTCGCGGGCGTGCTGCTGACCGAGTCCACCAGTATCGAGAAGGACGTGCGGCTCGCGCCCGGCGAATCCCTCACAGTGCGCGGGCTCGAGTTCCGGTTCGTCGGCATGTCGCAGGTAGAGGGACTCAACTATACGGCCGACCGTGGGCGGTTCGAGGTCTACAGCGGCGACCGGCGCGTCGCCGTGCTGCAGCCCGAGAAGCGCCTGCATCCTGTCGGCAACCAGATGATGACGGAAGCCGCGATCGATGCGGGGTTCCTGCGCGATCTGTACGTAGCGCTGGGTGAACCTCTGCGCGCGGCGGAGGGCGCCGTGGCCAGTCCGGCCCAGGCGTGGTCCGTGCGCATCTATCACAAACCATTCATGCGCTGGGTGTGGCTGGGCACCTTACTGATGATGCTGGGTGGAGCAACGGCTGCGACCGATCGTCGCTATCGACGCGCACACATGCCTGAGAAAGGGACCCGGTTCACCGCGAGCGCCGGGACGGTGAGTGCCGCAGCATGAATATGCTGCGCTACCTGTTTCCGCTGCTGGTGTTCGCCGGACTCGCCGCGCTGCTCTACTCGGGGCTCGGCAAGGATCCGAGCATCGTGCCCTCGCCACTCATCGGCAAGCCGGCTCCCGTGTTCGACCTCCCGGAATTGCGCGACACCAGCGGGCAGTCGCGCGTGCGCAGCGCCGATCTCAGGGGCAAACCCTATCTCGTGAACATCTGGGGGAGCTGGTGCGTAACCTGCCGGGTCGAGCATCCGCTTCTCATGCGTTTCGCAGCCGAGCGCAAATTGCCGATAGTCGGGCTCAACTGGAAGGACGAGCCGGACGAAGCGCGCCGCTGGCTCCAGCAGTTCGGCGATCCTTACACGCACATTCCGCAGGACCTGGACGGCCGCATCGCCATCGATTTCGGCGTGTACAAGGCGCCGGAATCATTTCTGGTCGGCGCCGACGGCATCATCCTGTTCAAGCAGGTCGGCCCGCTCACCGACGAGATACTTGCGCGCGATGTGCTGCCCCTGCTTGCCAGGAGCAACTCTCGATGAAGCACCTCATCGTTGCGTTTGCATTGTGGATGCTGATGAGTCTCGCCTTTGCAATCGATCCGATGCCATTTCGCGACGCGGGCGAGGAACGCCGCTTCAGCGCGCTTTTGGCCGAACTCCGCTGCATGGTGTGCCAGAACCAGAGCCTTGCCGATTCCGACGCTGGCCTTGCGCGCGATTTGCGCAATGAAGTGTTCGAGCTCATGCGCGACGGCAAATCGGATACCGAAATCCGCGAGTTTCTGGTCTCGCGTTACGGAGATTTCGTCTTGTATCGGCCACCGGTCAAAGGTGCCACGCTCGCACTCTGGTTCGGACCGGTGCTGGTGTTGACCGCAGGCGGACTGCTGCTGCTGACTACGCTGCGCCGTCGCGCGCGCGCCTTGCAAAGATTACGCGGAGTCGCCGCCGTCGCGGCTTCCGACACAGAGGAAAGGGTTTGACAATCATGTTCTGGACAATCGCTGCGGCGATGACTGCGGGGGTAACGGCACTCATGTGGTGGACGCTGCGCGTGCGACAAGGCGACGAGTTTGCGTTGCGTCGCCGCGCACTCGCCAAAGCACACGCCGCGGGCGTGATCGACGATGCGGAGTTGGCGCGCAAGCAGGCCGCCCTCGATGCGCAACGCGGCGACGCTGCCGCTCCGGCCTCGGCATCGCGGTCGCTGGCGATGCCAATCGGATTGGCGATCGCGTTGCCGATACTTGCCTTTGCGCTCTATCGCCTGATCGGCACACCGGATGCCATCACGCCGATCAAACCCGTTGTGGCGTCCGCGACTGCGGGCGTCGATCCGCACCAGGCCGCCAACAGCGCCGACGCTCCCGCCATGGAGAAAGCGATCACTGAGCTGGCGGCGCGCCTCAAGACGTCGCCAGACGATGTCGAAGGCTGGCTGCTGCTGGCGCGCGCCTACAAGGCGCAGCAACGCTACGCGGAATCGTTCGACGCCATGAACAAGGCGATTGGGCTGTCGCCGGATTCGCTCGAGGTCCAACTCGAACATGCGGAGACCGAAGCGCTGGCATCAGCCGATCGTCGCTTCACCGACCGCGGTCGTGCGGTGCTCGCGAGTGCGTTGGCAACCGACGCCAGCAATCAGCGCGCACTGTGGTTGTCCGGCATCGATGCCGTGCAGCGCGAGGCGTACACGGACGCGATCGCGCACTGGCAGGCGCTGGAGGCGCAACTCGATCCGGCCAGCGACATCGCGCAATCGGTGCGCGATCAGATTGCGCGGGCGCGGGAAGTCGGTGGCCTCGACAGGGGCGAACCGTCGCCTGCAGTTGCCGCGTCCGTCATCCCGCCCGAGTCCGCAGCCGCAACGTCCGCGTCGCCGATGACTGTCGTCGGCGCCAATCCGGTGACCGTGGTCGTCGATATCTCCCCTGCGCTGCGTTCGCGCCTGGGCGACGGCGACACTTTGTTCGTGTTCGCGCGCGCCGCAGCCGGGCCGAAGATGCCGCTCGCGATCCAGAAGCGAGCAGCAAAGATGCTGCCGCTGACGCTCACGCTCGACGACAGCATGGGCATGATGCCGAGCATGAAGCTTTCTTCCGCCGATACGCTGGTGTTTGGCGCGCGCGTCTCCAGT
>JBKJND010000296.1:0-6964 GCA_046596095.1 Ahniellaceae bacterium
CCGTGTGAATGTCCAGGTCTTGGTAACGGTGACGCCGTCTTGCTGCCAGGTCAGCGGCACTTCGATCTTCGCGCTGCCTGCGGGCAACGTGTAGCGGGTGCGGGCAGCCGTAAAGGCCGCCTTGTGATCGGGAACCGAGCCGCCGCTCGCGACGAGACCCGTTTGGGCAACGTAAAACTTGCCAGTCGCTTCGTTCAGCAGCGTGACGGGCTGATCGCGCTGCTTGTGCGAGAGCGCGTAGTCGATGAGTTCGACGCGCACCAGATTGCCGCCTTCCGGATCGATTTCCGCACGCAACACGTCGGTGGTGACCACGATGTGGGCGGCGCTCGGCGTGCGCGCACTCGAAACGTCTTCGCCTCGAACAGAATTCGGCGAGGCCGTTTGCGCAGGAACCTTTGGCACGTCGCTGCGATCGCCCACCGACGTGGGCGGCGCTGGCGCTGGAGCTGCCGGTGCGTCGGCGGTGCGTGGGTTCGCCTTGCCGGTCGCCGTTTGGGTGGCCGGGTTGCCTGATCCCGTTGGAGCGCCGGGCGCATAGTCCTTTTGCCACGCCTGCCACAGCAGAAACGCGGTCAACAACAAGGCCATCAAAAAGAAATTGCGCGGATTGGTCATGGGCTCGGGCGGCAGTTCACGCAGCGCTACTGATGTCGCGAGCGACGCCAGTGGCGTTAGGGGCAAAAGGAAAGGCGCACGCATGCGCCCTGAAAGTCATTGACTCGCTCGTAGTCTCCGGGGGTTTTTCTACGCGCGGACAGCGGACGGCATTGTGCCGTCACCTTGCGCCACGTTCAACGCAACAATGCGTTCGAACAGTCTTGCGAGGTCCTGCCGCAACGCGCCGGGCGTCGCGGCGAGGGCGTCAGGTTTGGCGAACACCACGATGTCGGAATGCGGCAACGTCAAGCGCAGATTGCGGAACACGTCGCGCACATGGCGTTTGAGCCGGTTGCGATCATGCGACTTGCGTACCACGCGCTTGGCGATCGCAAGCCCGAGTCGGGCGTGATCGCAACCCTCGGCGGGTGCCACCTGGGCACGAAACAGCGCACTGCCGCAACGCGTGGGCGCGCGCAGGATGCGATCAAAGTCGGGTTTTCGAAGGATCCGCGCTGCGCGCGGAAACGACGCGGCGGAGGGTCCCCCGGCGCGCGCGCTCGTCACAACTACGGCGTGAGGCGCTTGCGACCCTTCGCGCGACGGGCGCGAATGATGTTGCGGCCGTCGGCGGTCTTCATGCGGGCGCGGAAGCCACAGGTGCGGGCGCGCTTCAAATTACTGGGCTGGAAAGTGCGCTTCATCTCGGACTCGGCCGCTGCGATTTAACAAAAGGTCGACAAGAGTAGCGGGGTGGGCACTTAGCGTCAACGCGTGGCGGTTGCCGGGGCTGGAGTTGCGGGTCGCGTTGCGGGTTGCTGGAAAGAAAATGCGACCCGCTGTCCGGCAGCCTCAAGGCCGGCGTCACTGCATTGCATGATCGCGACCATTGACTCGCCGACGTGCGGCGGCCGCGTTGAGCCGCGCACCGTTACACTGCCCGACCGCCTGCGGTACGTCCCGATTGCCAGCCGATGAATGACCTGTGGCCGCGCTGTCTGGCCCATCTCGAGTCCGAAGTTTCAGCTCCCGATCTGCACACCTGGCTGCATCCCTTGCAGGCGGTGATGCGCGAGGGCGAGCTGCGCTTGCTCGCGCCCAACGAATTCGTGGTCGATCAGGTGCGCGAACGTTTCCTGCCGCGCATCGAGGGACTCGCCAGTGCCTTGTCGCCGACGCCGATCCGGGTGCGCGTGGCACTCGGCTCGCGCGAGCCGGAACGTGCCGTGAGTCCACCGACCACGACGAGCGGCAGCGGCGAACGCGAGCAGGAGCGCTTCGACTCCAATCTGGATCCGCACTACACCTTCGACAATTTTATCGAAGGAAAATCCAACGAACTCGGCAAGGCGACCGCGTATCGCGTTGCGATGAACCCAGGCAGCTTTCAGAACCCCTTGCTGCTGTACGGCAGCACGGGGCTTGGCAAGACCCACCTGATGCACGCTGCCGGCAACCTCATGCGCGCCCGCAATCCCGGGATGCGAGTGCTGTATCAGCGCTCCGAGCAATTTGTAACCACCGCGATCAACGCCTTGCGCGGCAAGGGCATGGACGAATTCAAGCGGCGCTACCACACGGTTGATGCCTTGCTGCTCGACGACATCCAGTTCATCGCCGGCAAACCCCGCACGCAGGAAGAATTTTTTCACACATTCAACGCGTTGTTCGACGCGCGCCAGCAAATCATCCTGTCGTGCGACCGGTATCCGAAAGAAGTGGAGCACTTCGAGCCGCGTCTGACGTCGCGTCTGGGCTGGGGCTTGTCGGTTGCGATCGAGCCGCCCGATTTTGAAACCCGCGCGGCGATTCTGCTCCGCAAGGCCGACGAGATGGGCCTCGAACTGCCGGAGGACGTCGCTCTCCTGATCGCACGGCGCATGCGTTCCAACGTGCGCGAGCTTGAGGGTGGGCTCAAAACCCTGGCCGCCCGCGCGCATTTTACCGGTCGCGCGATTTCGATCGAGTTTGCACAGGAAACCCTGCGCGATTTGCTGGCGGCGCAAGACAAAGCGATCAGCATTGAAAATATCCAGCGCATCGTGGCGGCGTACTACCGGCTGCGCCTGGTGGATTTGTTGTCGCGTAAACGAACCCGGGCGCTGGCGCATCCGCGCCAGCTGGGAATGGCTCTGGCCAAAGACCTGACCGAGCACTCGCTGCCGGAGATTGGCGAGGCGTTTGGGGGGCGCGACCACACCACGGTCATGCACGCCTGCAAGGCGGTGCGCGAGCGCATGCTGACGGACGGCGCGCTGAGCGATGATTGGCACAAGCTACTGAGGCAGTTGACCGGTTGACTGTGCACAAGTCTGTGGGCGGCGGGTGGGCAGAATTTGGTCCACAACTTGTGCACACCCTTCATGGGTTTCCGCACACAGGATGTTGGGGCCGCCGAAGCCAGACGGCACAAGGGCTGGCGTTTGTCGTTGCAGTTATGCACGCGCTTCATCATCATCACCATCTATTAAATAAAACCTGATAACGGAAGCGAGCGAGCATGCGTTTCACGGTCCAACGCGAAGTTTTGCTGAAGCCCCTGAGTCAGGTGGCAGGTGTTGTCGAACGCAAACAGACTTTGCCGGTGCTTGGCAATCTGCTGGTTGTGGTCGACGCCGAAGGCGTGTCCTTCACCGGCACCGATCTCGAGGTTGAGATGGTTTCGCGGACCGCGGCGGACAAGCTCGAGCCGGGTGAGATCACCATTCCGGCCAGGAAGTTGTTCGATATTTGCCGTGCGTTGCCGGATGGCAGCCGGATCGAGTTTAAACGCGGCGCAGGCGACAAAGTCACGCTGAGCGCTGGACGTTCGCGGTTTACCCTCGCAACGCTTCCGGCAGTCGACTTTCCGCAAATCGACAATTTCGATTTGATCGAGCGGGTAACGCTCGATGAGGCCACGCTCAAGGAGTTGATCGACCGCACTTCGTTCGCGATGGCCAACCAGGATGTGCGCTATTACCTCAACGGCACGCTACTGGACCTGCGCGAAAGTTCGCTGCGTTGTGTGGCGACCGACGGTCATCGTCTCGCCATCTGTGAGACAGAGCTTCCGGGCGGCAATCAGACGCCGCGCCAGATCATCATTCCGCGCAAAGGCGTGCTGGAACTACAACGACTTCTGGACCTTGGCGACGGTTCGGTTGATATCGAATTTGGTCGCGCGCACTTGCGCGTGCGCCGTGGCGACTTCGTGTTTACCACCAAGCTCATCGACGGCAAGTTCCCCGATTACGAAGCCGTGGTCCCGATCGCTGCCGACAAACAAATCAACCTTGGGCGAGAGGACTTCAGAGCCGCGCTGCAACGGGCGTCGATTTTATCCAACGAGAAGTATCGTGGCGTCAAGCTCGAGGTCTCGCCGGGCCGGCTGCAAATCGTCGCCCACAATCCCGAGCAGGAAGAGGCAAGCGAAGACCTCGAAGCAGAGACGCGCGTCGACGGTCTCGCGGTCGGATTCAACGTCAACTATCTGCTCGATGCCTTGAGTGCGCTGCGGGGCGAACGCGTGGTGCTCAGTGTGCGGGACGGCAATTCGAGTTGCCTGCTGCGCGACGCGGATGTGGAGCGCTCGCGGCACGTCATCATGCCGCTCCGGCTCTGACCCTCGCGCTGCCCACTGGTTGCCCCGAACCTTGCGGCGCGACCTTTCGCGCCGATCGCGCGTGACTCCGCCAGCGCGGTGCTGCCATGCGCATTGAGACGCTCGCGCTGGAAAACTGCCGGCGCTTCGCGCAACTCGAGCTTGAATTCGCGCCCGGTCTGAACCTGATCGTGGGGCCGAATGGCTCCGGCAAGACCACGATTCTCGAAGCAGCGTTTGTGTTGAGTTACGGACGCTCGTTTCGGCGTGGCAGCAGCAAGGCGCTTGCACGCGACGCGGGGGGTCCCTCCGGACCGCTGCGGATCGTGGCGAGAGTCGAACGCAATGGCGGGCAGCGCGTGTTGCTCGGTCTGGAAAGGCGCGAGGACGGCTGGACGTCGCGAATCGATGGCCGCGCTGCCGCCAGTCTCAATGAATTGTTGCTTGAGTGCGCGGTGTGTTGCTTCGAGCCTGGTTCGCATGAGCTCATCGCTGGCAGCGCGGATCTGCGGCGCGCGTTTCTTGACTGGGGTGTGTTCCACGTGGAACCGGCGTTCCTGGAAGACTGGCGTCGCTACTCCCGCGCGCTGAAACACGCGAACGTATTGATGCGAAAGGCCGCAGACGCCGATGAATTCGCGCCCTGGTTTAGAACCATGGAGCTCGCTGCGGAACCGATCACGCATCAACGCGAAAGTTACCTGCATAGCTGGCGCACGCTCTTTGCCCAGGAAGCGGCGCAACTGTTGCCTGAACTCGGGCGTCCGAGCGTCACGTTCGAGCCCGGATGGGATACCGAGGTACCGCTGATGCGGACCCTGACTCAGCAGTTGGCGCGCGACCGTCAGCGCGCGCACGTTTCGCGCGGACCGCATCGTGCAAACTGGAGCGCCTGCTTCGAGTTGGCGCCGCGCCGCGAACACTTGTCGCGAGGGCAGGAAAAGCTGGTCGCACTCGCAGCAGTGCTGGCGCAAGCGGCCCTCTATGCGGAAAGTCGCGGCGACTGGCCGATATTGTTGTTCGACGACTTGCCGTCTGAGCTCGATCTCCCCCATCAGCGGCGATTGTTGGAACGCTTGGCTGCACTTCCAGCCCAGGTGCTCATTACCGCTACGGAACGCACCGGCCCCCTGGCCGAAACGGACAAGCTGCGCGTGTTCCACGTGGAACAAGACGGCTCCGTGACCGCCGAACCGGCGCTGTCTGACAGCCCCAGCTGATACAATTGACCGCTTTGCCGGGCGCGTCGCAGCGCAGGCTCGCGCCGTCCAGAAAGGGAACCCAGGAATGACCGAACCGACTTACGACTCCAGCAACATCAAGGTGCTGAAGGGTCTTGAGGCCGTGCGCAAACGCCCCGGCATGTACATCGGCGATACCGACGACGGCACCGGGCTGCATCATCTGGTTTTTGAGACGGTCGACAACGCGGTGGACGAGGCGCTCGCAGGGTTTTGCGATACGGTCATCGTCACCATTCATGCCGACAACACGGTTTCCGTACAGGACAATGGCCGTGGTATTCCGGTCGATATCCATCCGGAAGAAGGGCGCTCCGCCGCCGAAGTCATCATGACCGTGCTGCACGCGGGCGGGAAATTCGACGACAACTCGTACAAGGTATCGGGCGGCCTACACGGCGTTGGTATTTCCGTGGTCAATGCGCTTTCCGCGCACCTCTGGCTCGATGTCTGGCGCGGGGGATTTCACTACCACCAGGAATATCGGATGGGGGAGCCGCAATTTCCCCTGAAGGAAGTGGGACCTTCCGAACGTCGCGGCACCCAGGTCCGGTTTTTGCCCAGCACAGACATTTTCACGGATGTCGAATTCCATTACGACATCCTGGCCAAGCGCCTGCGGGAGCTGGCATTCCTCAATTCCGGCCTGGCCATCACGCTCACCGACGAGCGGGGAGAGGGCAAGCAGGACCTTTTCCAGTACGCAGGCGGAATACGCTCGTTTGTCGAGCATGTCGCCCAGCTAAAAACGCCATTACACCCGCATGTTGCCAGCTTCTCCGGCGAACAGGACGGCATCGTCGTCGAAGTCGCGATGCAATGGACGGACGCCTACGACGAGCGAATGTTCGTTTTCACCAACAATATCCCCCAGCGCGACGGCGGTTCGCACCTCACCGGTTTTCGCGCCGCGCTGACCCGCGTGCTGGGCCAGTACATCGAGCAATCCGGCATCGGCAAGAACGCAAAGGTGGCCATGTCCGGCGACGACATGCGCGAAGGTCTCATCGCCGTGCTTTCGGTCAAGGTGCCTGACCCGAAGTTTTCCTCGCAGACCAAAGACAAACTGGTCTCCTCTGAAGTGAAGCCCGCCGTGGAAGGCGTGGTTGCGATGCGCCTGGCGGAGTTTTTGCAGGAGCATCCGGGCGAGGCGCGTGCCATCTGCGAAAAAGTTGTCGAGGCGGCGCGCGCACGCGATGCGGCGCGCAAGGCACGCGAGCTGACCCGGCGCAAAGGCGCGCTTGATATCGCGGGCTTGCCTGGCAAACTTGCAGACTGTCAGGAAAAGGATCCCGCCAAATCGGAGCTGTTCCTGGTCGAGGGCGATTCCGCGGGCGGCTCGGCCAAGCAGGGCCGCAACCGCAAATCGCAGGCGATCCTGCCGCTCAAGGGCAAGATCCTCAATGTCGAGAAGGCGCGTTTCGATCGGATGCTGGCGTCCGCGGAAGTCGGCACGCTCATTACGGCGCTCGGCTGCGGAATCGGCAAGGACGAATTCAACGTCGACAAACTGCGTTACCACCGCATCATCATCATGACC
>JBKJND010000331.1:0-3531 GCA_046596095.1 Ahniellaceae bacterium
GCGAGACGTCCCCACGCGAACGCGGTTTTGTTCATCTCGACCGCCGCACCGTTCAACTCCACCGCGCGCATCAATGCGTCGAGCGAAATGGGCACAAGCCCTTGCTGCCACGCGTAGCCCAACATGAAAAGGTTGGCGGCAATCGCGTCGCCGATGAGCGCGGTCGCAAGCTCGGTTGCGTCGACGAGCAGCGGCGACGCGCCATCCAGCGCGGTGCGCACAGCCGTCACGATATCGGCCGCCGGAAACGCCAGATCGGGCCGCGTGGTGAACGTACCCGGCATCGCTTCGTACGTGTTGAGCACGACTTGCGTACGCCCGGCGCGAATCTTCGACAACGCCCAGTAGTCGTTGACCACGACCATGTCGCAGCCGAGCACCAGATCCGCCTCGCCCGCGGCGATGCGCACCGCGTGAATATCCGACGGCTCGCGCGCGATGCGGATGTGGGTGGTGACCGCGCCACCTTTCTGCGCCAGCCCGGTCTGGTCGAGCACCGTGGCGCCGCGGCCTTCCAGATGCCCGGCCATGCCGATCAGTGCGCCAATCGTGACGACACCGGTGCCGCCGACGCCGGTAATCAGGATATTCCAGGGCCGCGCCAGATCGCTCGCGATCACTGGCATGGGCAGGTTGGCGAGCAACGTCGCCGCGTCGACCTTGCGACCGCGCCGTGGCGTGCCGCCGTGCACGGTCACGAAGCTCGGGCAGAATCCTTCGACGCAGGAATAGTCCTTGTTGCAGCTCGACTGATCGATCTCGCGCTTGCGCCCGAACTCGGTCTCCTTTGGCAGTACCGACACGCAGAAAGATTTCTTGCCGCAATCGCCGCAGCCCTCGCACACCAGCGTGTTGACGAATACGCGCTTGGCGGGATCCACCAGCTTGCCGCGCTTGCGCCGACGGCGCTTCTCGGTCGCGCACACCTGGTCGAAGATCAGCACCGAAGTGCCCTTGACGGTGCGCAGTCGTTCCTGCACCGCGTCGAGCTGACGACGGTCGTGAAACTCGACCTCGCCCGGAAAAATCGTGGGGTCCGACCATTTGCCGATGTCGTCCGAGAGCACCACGATTTTCGCAACACCCTCGGAGCGCACCTGATGCGCGATCTGCGGCACCGACAGCGTGCCATCGACAGGCTGGCCGCCGGTCATCGCCACCGCGTCGTTGTAGAGAATCTTGTAGGTGATGTTGACGCCGGCCGCGACGGCTTGCCGGATCGCGAGCGATCCCGAATGGAAATACGTGCCGTCGCCTAGATTCTGGAAGATGTGTTCCGTAGTCGTGAACGCCGCCTGCCCGCACCACGTCGCGCCTTCGCCGCCCATCTGCGTGAACGTGTCGGTATTGCGATCCATCCACGTCACCATGTAATGGCAGCCGATGCCGGCCGATGCGCGCGCGCCTTCCGGCACCTGCGTCGATACGTTGTGCGGACAGCCCGGGCAGTAGTGCGGCACGCGCGGAAAGTTCGCGCGTGGCAACGCCAGCTCCGCTTCCTTCAGCGCGAGAAACGCGAGCTGCTGATCGATGCGATCGGAGCGATGAAAGCGTCCAAGGCGCTTCGCGATCACGCGCGCGATGCGCGCCGGCGTCAACTCATTTACGGACGGCAGGATCCAGTCTTCCGACTCGTCGTACTTGCCGACGATGCTGGGGCGGTTGCCGTCGAAGTTGTAGAACAGTTCCTTCATCTGACTCTCGATGAAGGCGTGCTTTTCCTCGACCACGAGGATGTCTTCGAGCCCTCGCGCAAACGCGCGGATGCCGACGGGTTCGAGCGGCCAGGTCATGCCGACCTTGTAGACGCGTACGCCGATGTCGGCGCAGGCCGCGGCATCGAGACCGAGATACTCGAGCGCCTGCAACACGTCCAGGTAACTCTTGCCGGTGGTCACGATGCCAAGTCGTGCTTGCGCCGAATCGACCACTACGCGATCGATGCGGTTGGCGCGCGCAAATGCCTGCGCCGCGCGCACAGCGTAACGATGCAGGCGCATCTCCTGATCGAGCGGCGGATCCGGCCAGCGGATGTTGAGGCCGCCGGGCGGCAGCTCGAAATCCGCAGGATTGATGATTTCAAGCGCGTAGGGATCAACGTCAACCGACGCGGACGACTCCACCGTCTCGGCAATGGTCTTGAACCCGACCCAGCGCCCGGTGAAGCGCGACATCGCCCAGCCGAGCAGGCCCATGTCGAGGATGTCCTGCACGCCCGCAGGATTGAGGATCGGCATCAGCGCCGACACGAACTCGCCCTCGGAGCCGTGCGGCAAGGTCGACGATCGACACGCGTGATCGTCGGCGGCAAGCGCGAGCACGCCGCCGTGCTTTGAAGTGCCCGCGGCGTTGCCGTGCTTGAACACGTCACCGCAGCGATCGACGCCGGGGCCCTTGCCGTACCAGATCGAATACACGCCCTGCACTTTTGCGCCGGGAAACAGATTGGTCTGCTGCGTGCCCCAGACCATGGTCGCGCCAAGGTCTTCATTGATGCCCGGCGTGAACTTGATGCCCGCCGATTCGAGATGCTTGCGCGCGCGCCACAGCTCCATATCGAAGCCGCCGAGCGGCGAGCCGCGATACCCGGAAATAAACCCGCCAGTCTTGAGCCCCGCGCGATCGTCGCGCAACCGCTGCATCAGCGGCAGCCGCACCAGCGCCTGCACACCCGAGAGATAGATGCGCCCCGCGGCGCGCGCGTACTTGTCGTCCAGCGTGTAATCGGGATCGAGCACGCTCCCCGTCAACGTCGTGTTGGCGGACGCCGGGGACGAAAGTTCAGCGGTGCTGGTCATCACGATGCTCAAAGATGCGACAGAGACAAAAAGTCTATCAGCCGCCCCGCATCACGACCGCGCACGACGGCTGGGGTCAGTCTCCAAGGCGGCCGGTGCTAGTAGCGCAATTCGCGCAGGCATTCACATGTAGGGCGGGCACTGCCCGCCATCACAGCAGCCGATGCGGCGGGCGATGCCCGCCCTACACTCGTGCACCGCTTGGCCCGTCCCATCGGAACTCGCATCCCGTAACGGGCCATCTAAGGCCCGTTACGAGTTCGATCACTTGCCGCAATCTTTCTCATTGTAAATATCGAGCAAGTGACGCTTGCGCTCGTTGGCGGCATCTACCGCGTCACCAATGTTGCTGTACGTACCAGCGATCGCCAGCGGGAAAAAGATCGCTGCCGCCACATTGGTTCCGGTGACGCCCTTTTCCTTCTCTGCCGCGCGACGATAGCCCTCGGCCTCCTCCATTTCGTGCTCCAACTCCGCGCAACTGAGCTTTCCATCCTGCGGGCGGGTTACCTCAACAACCTCCGGCGACGCACATCCACCGACCACCACCAACGCAAGCACCAACAATCCCAAGCTTGTCTTCATAACTTCCCCATTCCATAGATGTAAAAAAGCTCACCAGCCTCTGCGGTACCGGGCTTTGTCTCGGGCCACAAGCTTGCTGGAAACGCAACGGCAACCCCCAATTGTGCGAACGCGATGCTGGATGCACGCGGATACTTCAGCTTCAAAG
>JBKJND010000340.1:0-3407 GCA_046596095.1 Ahniellaceae bacterium
GCTATGGTTTTGGTGACTTTTGCCGAAACAAAAGTCACTCGCTCGCCGAAGGCGAGTGAAACGCTGTTGAATCACCGCGCAAAACTGCATTGTCGCCTGCGGTTGAATCAAAGCCCGCGCGAGCTGGAACCCTCTCCCTCGGTCCCACCCCGGCCCGTTGGGCGTCATCGTGCGCGCGAGCAATGCTCGCAAGCGCGCCCAATCACCCCGGGGGAGAGGGATGCGGTTCGGCACGACGCGAAGGGCTCAAAGCTCAGCGCTCAGCGTTCGAGGATGGCGACGACGCCCATGCCGCCAGCAGTGCAGATCGAGATGAGCCCGCGACCTGTACCCTTTTGTTCGAGCAGTTTGGCGAGCGTGGCCACGATGCGCGCACCAGTTGCGGCGAAGGGGTGTCCTGCGGCGAGACTTGAGCCGTTGACGTTGAGCTTCGCCTGATCGATCGAGCCTAGAGGCGCTGCGAGTCCGAGTCGCTCGCGGCAATAGTCCGGTGACTCCCACGCGCGCAAGGTGCACAACACCTGCGCGGCAAATGCTTCGTGGATCTCGTAGAAATCAAAGTCCTGAAGCGTCATGCCGGCGCGCGTGAGCATCTCCGCGACCGCGACCGTGGGCGCCATGAGCAAACCTTCGCCGCCCACAAAGTCGACGGCGGCGACACGCGCCTGCGTGATCCATGCCTGCGCGCGCAAACCGCGCGCTGCGGCCCAGTCGTCGGTCGCCAGCAACACCGCAGCCGCGCCGTCGGTCAGCGGCGTCGAGTTGCCGGCCGTGAGCGTGCCGTGGCCGGAGTGTTTGTCGAACGCAGGTTTGAGCGTCGCGAGTTTCTCGAGCGTGGTGTCGGCGCGCAAATTGTTGTCGCGATCGACACCGCGCAGCGGAATCACCAGATCGTCGAAAAAGCCCGCGCGCCACGCCGCCGCCGCTTTCTGATGCGAAGCCAGCGCGAGCTGGTCCTGATCCTCGCGAGCAATGTGCCACTGCTGCGCCATCTGTTCGCAGTGCTCGCCCATGCTCTTGCCGGTGCGCGGCTCGGACACGCCGGGAAGGTTCGGTTTGAGCTCGCCGAGGCGGAAGCCTCGCCACGCGGCAAGACGTTGTCCCAGTGATTTGCCCCTGCTCATGTCAAGCACGCGTCGCCTGAGCCTGGCACCGTAAGCGATGGGCACGTCGCTGGTGGTATCCGAGCCACCCGCGATGCCCGCGTCGATCTGGCCGAGCGCTATCTTGTTGGCGATGTGGATCGTGGTATCAAGACTGGTACCGCATGCGCGCTGCATGGTGATGCCCGGCGTCAGCGGCGACAGGCCCGACGACAACGCGACTTCGCGTCCGAGGTTCCAGTCGGAGCTGTGCTTGATCACCGCGCCCAGCGCCACCTCGCCGAGCTCCACACCGCTCAAGCCAAATCGCTCCACCACGCCACTGACCGCTTGCAGCGACAGCTCGTAGTTGCCGAGGCCAACGTATGCCGTGTTGCTGCGGCAGAAGGGGATGCGGGTGCCGCCGATGACGGCGACGCGGCGGGCGATCAGAGCATTCATGGCGGCATCGTCAGGCAATGTCGGCCAAGTCTAGCCGCGCCGCGCCACCCCCACCGTTTCTGCGACTTGCCGTCGCGGGTCAGGCCGCCTCAGCGACCTGATAGCGAGGTTCACGCGCGCAACAAAAAAGCCGGACTCGCGTCCGGCTTTCTGGATTCGCCAAGGCGAAGCCCGCGAGACTTACGGCGACTGGCCGAAGGTTGGTCGCCAGAGTTCGCCATCCTCGAAACCGCTATGGCCCATCAGCTCGTTGACGGCATCCGGGCAATAGCCCAGGTCCACGGTCCCGGTTTCGTAATTGATTACGGGCGGCAGGTTCGCGGCATAGCACCAATGCGGAACCGACGGGCTGTTGGTGCAGGTGAAGCTGACCGTACGTTCGATTGCGTTGAAATCGAAATTGCTCATATTGCAGGTGACCGGAGTACTACCCACAAACCTGACGCGCGTCGACGTCACAGCGGTGACGGTATTGGACACGCAAGCCACGCTCACACTCTGCGTCGCGGTCGCATACACCACGTTGCCGGCAGGCGTGCACGTAAACTGCACCGCCGTCGGACCACAGGCAAAACGCAACTTGCGATCGGCAATGTTGAAACGTACGTTCGTCGCCTCGAGGCACGTCGCGGGTACCGGCTGCCAGCCGAGAGTACCCACAACGGAAATGGCATGACTGGGGGCGGAGGCGAGCGCCAGACCGAGCAACACGGTCACGCCCGCGAGTAATCGAAACACGCTGTTCATCTAAGGTTGCTCCCGCGAAATCGCGTAGTTACCCGGAGTATAGGGACTTCCGGCAGCCCCTGTCCAAGCGACGAGCTTCACAATGGCGCAGTGCGTCACCGAATTTCACGTCACCTTTACGACACTGGCGCTTTCGAGGCGGTGAGCTGCTCGAAGACCAGATAGTGCGAGTCGTGCATGCCGAGCGCCTCATACGTGGCGTGGGCTCCGTGATTGTCGCGCTCTGCGTAGAGCCGCAGCCCCACGACGTCGGACGCAGCCGCCGCCAGTTTTGCGACGTGCGTGTGCAGCGCCCGGTAAACGCCGCGGCGACGGAAGGCGGGAGGCACGTACACGCTCTGGATCCACCACCAGGTGCCGGCGCGCCAGTCGCTCCACTCCAGCGTCAGCATGAGGCAGCCCGCGGCGGAGCCATCGATTTCGGCGACGAAATAACGCGCCCTCGCGGAATCCGCGATCCCCGCGGCTACCCCGCGTTCGAGCGTAGCGGGGTCGAGCCGCCGATCTTCAGTCTCAAGCGCCATCGCGGCATTGAACGTGCAAAGGACCGCGAGATCCGTGGTCGTCCCTGCGCGTATTTCGATGTTGCCCGACTCGGTCAGGGCTCTGCTCACTCGCGATGTCTCCGGCGGGATGTGCCCAGTTTGCGCGTGATGGTGTTGCGCCCAAGGCCAAGACGCTTGGCGGCTTGCTGGCGATGGCCCCCAGTCAACTCCAGCGCGGCGTCGAGCAGGGCCTGATCGAACAGTGTTTTCGCATCTGCATAAAGCGGCTGTTGCCCGCGGCGCAGCGCGTCCAGTGTCCATACCTTGAGCACCAGAGGCCAATTGCTGCCGTCGTCGTTTTCGCCAGCGTTGCCCGCAGACGGGGTCGCGGTTGCGATGGCATGCGGCCAGCGCGGCAGATCGTCCGGCAATACCTCGAGGCCCGGCGCGAGTACCGCGAGGCGCCGGCACAGATTTTCGAGCTCGCGCACGTTACCCGGCCATGCATGGCGCGCGATCTCAATGTCGACCCCAAACATTTCTCGGCGTCTGCGGAAACGGCATTGGCGCGCCATGCATGGCCGGGTAACGTGCGCGAGCTCGAAAATCTGTGCCGGCGCCTCGCGGTACT
>JBKJND010000419.1:0-5211 GCA_046596095.1 Ahniellaceae bacterium
CCTGGCACTCGACGGCAATCCCGATCCGCTGGACGGCGACGAAGTAAGCGAGCACGCACTCGAGGTCACGGCGTCCATCGCATGGGGCGCGTATTTTGCGGAACTTTTGCAGGCGCCAGATGCAGTTTCGTGGCAAGCGGCGCGCGATCTCTATGCCACTTACGACGAGGGCGTGAATTACTGGATTCGTCCGACTGCCCCGCTGTCGGGCCTCACGGCGTATCGCGTGTCGCCGTGGCGAAAGTGGTCCTGGGAACATCGCATGGCGGGCAGCTTGTCGTGGCTGCTCGCGCAACAGGACTCGGTGTTCGCCAACGGATTCGAGTAACGCCCCAACAGCGACGATTCTTCGACCTATCATTGTGGGTCCTTCGTGCCGAGCCTTGACGATGAAAAGCCGCGCTGCTGTCGCGTTTGCCGCGGGCGTTCCGCTCGAAGTCGTCGAGATCGATGTTGCGCCACCACGTGCGGGCGAGGCGCTCGTGCGCATCCTCGCGACGGGTGTGTGCCACACCGACGCGTTCACGCTCAGCGGCGACGACCCCGAAGGAATTTTCCCGTCCGTGCTCGGGCACGAAGGCGGCGGCGTGGTGATTGAAGTCGGCGAGGGCGTGACCAGCGTCAAGCCCGGCGATCACGTGATCCCGCTGTACACGGCCGAATGCCGTACGTGCAAATTTTGTCTGTCCGGCAAGACCAACCTTTGCCAGGCGATTCGCGCCACGCAAGGGCGCGGCCTCATGCCCGATGGAACCACGCGCTTTTCATACAAAGGTCAGCCGATCTTTCACTACATGGGCTGCAGCACCTTCACCGAATACACCGTGGTGCCCGAAATTTCGCTCGCCGTGATCAATCCCGAAGCGCCGCTGGAAAAGGTATGCCTGCTTGGATGCGGCGTGACCACCGGAATCGGCGCAGTACACAACACCGCCAAGGTCGAGCAAGGCGCGACGGTCGCGGTGTTCGGGCTCGGTGGAATTGGGCTCGCTGTGATCCAGGGTGCGGTGCAGGCCCGCGCCGGACGCATCATCGCGATCGACACCAACCCCGGGAAATTCGAATTGGCGCGCGCGCTGGGCGCGACCGACTGCGTCAATCCGAAAGCTCACGACCAACCCATCCAGGACGTGATCGTCGCGATGACCGACGGCGGCGTCGACTACAGTTTCGAGTGCATCGGCAACGTCAAGGTGATGCGCGCAGCGCTCGAGTGCTGCCACAAGGGCTGGGGCGAGAGCATCGTCATCGGCGTGGCCGGCGCGGGCCAGGAAATCTCGACCCGACCGTTCCACTTGGTGACGGGTCGCGTGTGGCGGGGCTCGGCATTTGGCGGAGTCAAGGGCCGCACGGAGCTACCGGGGATGGTCGAACAATCGATGCGCGGCGAAATCGATCTGGATTCCTTCATTACGCACACGCTGCCGCTCGAACGCATCAACGAAGCCTTCGACCTCATGCATGCAGGCAAGTCCATCCGGACCGTCATCCGTTTCTGATGTCGCGTCCTTGTTCCTGCATGCTCGGAGCAATCGGGATGACGGTTGTGGCCCCGCGCCCGACTCAGGCGTACAGTGCGCTTGCCGGGTTTGTGCTCCGGCGAATGGGGTACCCGTGCGCGTATTGCTTGCGCCGATGCTGGGTCTCGCCGCCGCAGCCTGCCTCGCTGCCGGGACAGTGCGTGCCGCCACCTTGACCGTCACGACCGTCGCCGACAGCGTCAACGCGGCGCGGATCGAATTCGTCGAACCGGCAGGTAGTAGGTGCGCGATCCGCGGCCCGGCGCGGCCACCGCAAATTTTCTTCGCGGGCTTCGAAGAGGACGACTGCCAGGCGCTCACGGGTCTCGCCTGCGACGGCGGCGACAGCGACTTTTGCTTCGAGGGCGCGCTGGCCTGCGTTGCCGGCGCGCCGATGTGCTCGGACAACACCGGCTCGACAACGGAGTTGTGCAACGGGCTCGACGACGATTGCGACGGCGCTGTAGACGAGGATTTCATGCCCGACGACAACCCCGCATGCGCCGCCGGAACAACTTTCATCGGCAATCTCTCGGGCGATACCGGCAGCGGCACGCTGATGGCGCAAGGCATGAGCGAGGAATTTCTGCGCTTCCGATTGACAGAGGACAACGGCAATTTGCAGCCGGTCGATCTCGCGGCGCGCATCACGCTCGATATGCCGCCTGGGATCGACTACGACCTGTTCGTTTATTGCACCGGGTGTGGCGGCCTTCTGGCCGGCATGTCTGCCCAAACCGGATTCGGCGTCCAGGAGCGCGTGACCGTCACGGCCGACGACGGCGCCGGGGTGGATAACGCGATCAACGTGATCATCGAAGTCCGGCATCGAGCGCACTCTGTCTGTGCTTCGTGGTCCCTCACCGTCATCGGTAACGTCGCGCCGGTCTTGCCGACGTGCCCCTGAAAACCTGGCCGCAATGCGACCCCAACCTACGGAACGTCTATCCCGGGATGGAAGATGCCGTCCTCGTGCCGCGGGCGAGCCAGGCACGCGTCAATACGAACGACAGCGGCACGCTCAGCGCGATCACTAGCAGCGGCGCGAGTCGCATGTCGATGCCTATCCTTTCGATTAGCACATGCAGCAGCGCGGCGCCGAATCCGTACAGCAGCAGGTGAATGGGCGGATAGCCGAAGAGGTTGATCCGGCGCAGCGGCACGCGGAAAGGGTTATCGCGACCTGCGAAGATTGGCCGACCGCCAGAGGCTCCGGCGCCAACGCATCCGTGCGACCGGGAAAGAGCACTCTGGCCGCTATTTTCGGTTACCGACCTTGCTTGGGCATTCTGCCGCGCAGGCTGGCGGGGAGTTCGGGGGACACCGGCATGGGCGCGCCGAGTGGCGTGCGGAAAATGCGCACGCCTTCGAGCGCCTTGCCATCGGTGAGCTTGCCGTTGCCGTCGACGCGATCTTTTTGCGAGTTGGCGATGAAATAGTACGCATCGCCGCCGACCGCGCCACTGCCGGGGACACCGAAGGTCTTGTGACCGGCGTCGAGGATCTGCGAGTTGACGATCTGTTTGCCGCTGGCGTCCAGCGCAAAGCGCATCACGCGCGCGGGCGGAAAACCGTTCTGCACGGCAATGAGATTGCCGTCGTGCCACGCCAGCGCGTCGATCGCGTACAGCGTCAGCTGCGGCGGACCCGTCAGGCCGAACGCGCCGCCGGCCGCAAGATCGAGTCCAAATATGCCGAGCTCGTGATCGGCGATGTAGAGAACGTTGCCCTTGTCGTTGAGTGTGATGGCACGAATACCCGTGAGCGCCGGATTGCGAACCACCGTGCGCACGTTGTCGCCCTCGATTTTCCAGATCACTGGTTGCACGGCGTCCGCGACAAACAACGCGCCATCTGCGCCTACGACCAATCCCGACGGCACATGCGGCGAGCCCTCCGCCGGAATTGCAATGCGCTTGATGAGCTTGCCGCTGGCGAGATCGAATTTGAGCACCGCAGCGTCACCGTAGCGCGCGGCATCCGAATGGTTTGCATGCGGGACCTGTGAGCTCGCCACCCAAAGCACCTTGCGCTTGGCATCTACCGCGAGATCGAACACGCCGCCGAGATCGTTGGACTTGTCCGGCGCGATGAAGTCGACGAGCTTGCCATCGGTGCCCACGCGGTAAACCTTGCCGCTGCGTACCGAACCCACCAGCAGCGACTTGCCAATCGGATCCCATGCCAGCGACTCGATCAGAAGATCCTGTTTCGGCAACGTCGCAAATACGCGACCTGCGCCGACGGGTTTGCGGTTCGCGCCAAATTGTTCGACCAGGTAATCCCAGACCTGCGTGCCTTTGAGGTTCTCGAAGCGCTCGTCGTCCTCGATCGCGAAGCCATAACCCTGGCCGGGCAATTGCATGAGGGCGTTGTAGCCACCGCCCTTGTCGTTGCGGAGCGCATAACTCGCCCCGACCTCAAGCGCGATGTTGCCGGCATAGGGTCGCAGTTGCAGCACGCGCTGCATGACTTCACCGTAGCGGCTCCAGTCCTTTTTCGTCGCGGCTTCGTCCGCGATTTTCAAGAGCTCCGGCACCGAGGCCTGCTTGGCGAGTTCAGGAGCGATCGCTGGCGCCGCGGCGGCGGCCGGCGCGGGTTGCGCAGCCATGGGCTGGGCAACGGCAACCGTAACGGCACCGAACATCGCGGAAGCAAAGGCGGCGAGCAAAGAAGTAGCGATCACGCGCTTGTACATGGGGAGACCTGTGGAGTTTTCGGGAGGCACCGCTCGCGGTGCGGCGGGCAGGATAGGACAACACTGCAGGCCAGCGGGTTCCGCTGTCAGAATGCAGGCTGTGATTTCACCCATTTTGCCTGAGCGAGACGCGCGCGCCCATGTCCGAGATCGAAACCCTCTACGCGGGCCAATGGCTCAGGATCAAGCGTCGCGGCAAGTGGGAATACGCCGAGCGCACCAATCGCGGCGGTGGTGCGGTGATCGTGATCGCGGAAACCGCCGAAGGCAAAGTGGTCTTTGTCGAGCAGTTCCGAGTGCCGATAGACGCGCGCACCATCGAGATGCCGGCGGGGCTCATCGGCGACGATGAGGCGGCAGCAGATGACGACCTGATTGCTACCGCGCGGCGCGAACTCATCGAGGAGACGGGCTACGACGGCGATTCCTTCGAACATATCCTGACCGGACCGACGTCGGCGGGCATGTCCAACGAAATGGTCGCGTTCGTGCTGGCGCGGGGGCTGCGTCGCGTGGGTCCGGGTGGAGGCGTGGACGGCGAAAACATCACGGTGCACGAAGTGCCCCGCGACGAAGCCCCGACCTGGCTCCTCATGAAGCGCGCCGAAGGCTTCGGCATCGACCTCAAGCTTTTCGCTGGCCTCTGGTTCCTCGAGCGCGCGCAATAGTCAAACATCAACCGGGCATAGACCAGCTTCTCAACGGCTTCTGTTAGATCCAGCCTTCGCCCTTGCAGAGCGGTGCTATGCGCCGCTGCTCTTGCATGACGCGACCGTCAAACAGCAGCCGGACATAGTCCGGCTCTACAACGGCTTACGTCAGATCCAGCCTTAGCTTTTGTAGAGCGCTGCTATGCGCCGCTGCTTCTCATGAACACCCAGCGAGGTTGAGGCGCTGGCCGGGGCGGATCGTGTAGCGCGGACCCGCAAGTCCATTTGCGCGTGCAAGTCCCTTGGGATTGCCGCAGCCGTATTTGCGCGCGATCGCAGCAAG
>JBKJND010000023.1:0-3128 GCA_046596095.1 Ahniellaceae bacterium
ACCACGATTGGCGGCGCACTCGCCGGCACCGGCGTCGGCGCGGACGCGATCGACTACGTGCTCGGCATCGCCAAGGCATACGCCACGCGCGTTGGCGGCGGCCCATTCCCGACCGAACTCGACAACGAAACAGGGCAGGCGCTGCGGGACAAAGGTCAGGAATACGGTGCCACCACGGGTCGCCCGCGTCGCTGCGGCTGGATCGACCTCGTCGCGCTGAAGCGCGCCGTCGCGATCAACGGCATCAGTGGCCTCTGCATCACCAAGCTCGACATCCTCGACGGCATGCCGTCGCTCAAGATGTGCATCGCCTACGAATACCGCGGCAAGCGCACCGAGTACGCGCCGCTCGACGCCGCGGGCTGGGACGAATGCGTGCCCGTCTACCTTGAGTTCCCCGGCTGGAGCGAGTCGACTGCCGGCATCACCGAGTGGGACAAGCTGCCGCCCGCCGCGCGTGCCTACCTGCGCTCGCTCGAAGAACTCTCCGGGTGCCCGCTCGCGATGGTCAGCACTGGCCCCGACCGCGACGCGAACATCGTGCTGCGCGATCCGTGGGCGTAACGCGGAATTTCTTCCGTTTCGATCGGCTTTGGCGCGTTCAGCAGTGGAGCGGCCGCGGATCAGTGCGCAACGCGAGGGCTTGGCCGAGGCGCACTGGGGACTCGGGCGCGAGGCTCGGGTTGAGCGTGGCGACACCGGGCGGCAGCAGCACGATTACGGTCGAGCCGTAGTTGAAGCGGGCCATTTCGGCGAAGCGTTCGAGCACTATGCCGCGGCCGCGATAGTCCTTGTGACGAGGCGTGTGGCCGTAGGCGGGGATCTCCTCGCCGCTCCACACGGTCTCGACGCCGGAGACGAGCAGGGCGCCGACCATGATCATGACCATGGGTCCGAAGTCGCAATCGAAATGGCAGACGAGGCGTTCGTTGCGCGCAAAAACGCGCGGTACGTGCGCAACGGCATCGGGACCGACCGAAAACAATCGGCCGGGCACATGCAGTGTTTCGCGCAGAGTGCCGGTCCACGGCATGTGTACGCGATGGTAGTCGCGTGGACTCAAGTACACCGTTGCGAATAAGCCTTCCGCAAAGGGCGCGGCCGCGCCGGCATCGCCAAGCAGTTCCGTCGCCGTGTATTCGCGGCCTTTGGCCTGGAAAATCCGCCCGGCAGCGATCGCTCCGGACTGGCTGATGCGGCCGTCTGCCGGCATCACCAGAGCGCGCGGGTCGGCGTCGGTGCTGCGCGCGCCTTCGCGCAGGGACCGGGTGAAGAACTTGTTGAAGCTGGGATAGGCGCGTGGATCGGATTCGGTCGCCTCGGTCAAATCGACTTCGAACTTGCGCGCGACGGTGTCGATCAGCCATCGACTGACGCGCGGCGACGTCGAGTAGGCCAACCGCCGCGCGAGCGACGAAAGAACCCGATGAGGCAATACATAAGTGAGGCGCGTGAGCAGGTTCATCCGCGACCTCGCACAGAAGCGAGGCTTGCTATGTCGTCCAGCATCGTCGGCGGAATATGCGGAGGACGCCACATCGCATGTAGATTGCCGTCCGGATCGAAAAGCAGCATCTGCATGCTGTGATCGATGGTGTATTCGCCCTCGGCCTGGGGCACCTTGAAGAACACCACACCAACATCCCGCGCGAATTTTTCAACATCTGCAATTGGCGCGGTGGCCGCGATGATCGCGGGCGAAAAGTACCCGGCGTATTCGCCGAGCACCGCGGGCGTATCGCGTTCGGGATCGACCGACACGAACAAGTATTTTAGCGGCAGCTTCCGTGCGCCGCCCATGGACGGTGCCTTGCGGCTGAGCTCTTCGATCTGCTTCATCGTTGCCAGCGCCGTCGGACACACGTCGGGGCAATGCGTAAATCCGAAAAACGCCAGCGTCCAGGTGCCACGTAAATCCGCATTGACGAGCGTGTCGCCGCCCGCACGCTGCAGCAGGAACGGCGCGAGCGAGCGCGGCTTTGGGTAAACCAGTACTTCGGCCGACAGCTTCCCTGCAGCAGGCAAATTCGATGCATGCTCGCTCTCACCGCGCGCGTCGCGGGAGACATGCGCGCCATGCCGCGAGAACCATTGTTCACCGAAACCGAGCCCGAGCGCAGCGGATATGGCCACCATCACGAGTATCAACGGCAGGTGGCGAGAAGGGGGCTTGCTCATGATCGGTCGGTCGAGCGTTGCAATCGCTTAGTGTACCGGCCCGTATACTCCACGCCTTCCTGCAAACCGCACGAGTCCATCGCGTGACCCAGTCGCTGCGCACGATCATCGATCACATTCGTTACGGCGCGAGCCGCTTCAACGCGGCAGGCCTGACCTTCGGTCACAGCTACGACAACGCGATCGACGAGGCCACGCAACTGGTACTGCATGCGTTGCACCTGCCGCACGATCTCGGGCCGGCATACGGTCAGGCGCGCCTCACCGATACCGAACGCGGCGAGGTGCTCGCCTTGTTCAGGCGTCGCATCGAGGAGCGCATCCCTGCCAGTTATCTCACGGGGGAGGCGTGGTTCGCTGGCCTCAGTTTCAAGTCCGATGCTCGCGCGCTGGTGCCGCGTTCGCCCATCGCTGAACTGATCGAGTCGGGGTTCGAACCCTGGCTCGGCGATCTCGAAGTCGCGCGAGCGCTGGACCTCTGCACCGGCTCGGGCTGTATAGCAATCGCCATGGCGCACTTCCAGCCGGGCTGGCAAGTGGATGCGGTCGACCTCAGCCCCGAAGCATTGGCGCTGGCGGCGGAAAACGTCGAGCGGCTGCATACGCCCAACGTCCGACTCGTGCAGTCGGACCTGTTCGCGCAACTCGCAGGCAATGTCTACGACCTCATCGTGACCAACCCCCCGTACGTCACGCACGCCGAAGTCGACGCGCTGCCGCCCGAGTACGCTCACGAGCCTGCTCTTGGTCTGCGCGCGGGCAGCGATGGCCTCGACCTCGCGCTGCGCATCCTTGGCGACGCACCGTCGCATTTGACCGAAGCGGGCTTGCTGATCTGCGAAGTCGGCGAGTCGCAGGCGGCGCTCGAAGCCTTGCTGCCGCAAGTCCCATTCACCTGGATCGAGTTCAAGGTGGGGCAAATGGGCGTGTTGTTTACCGATCGCGCGACG
>JBKJND010000032.1:0-2889 GCA_046596095.1 Ahniellaceae bacterium
GACCGGAGCGCGGCGTGGGATCAGTCGCCAGCTCCGACGCGCGTCCCGTCGGAGACCCCGGTCGAGCTGCAACCGCTGGTCATTACTTCTTGGCTTGCGATTTGATGGCGTCGCCGAGTTCTTCGCGGAACTGCACGTCGCACTTCTTCTCAACCGAAACCGACCGCAGCGCCTCGTACTCGCCGCGCAAGCGGGAATACTCCGCAGCCTCGGGGCCATCGCCACCCTCAAGCGCGAACAAGACCGGCCAGAACAGCAACAAGCCCACGCCCATCTGCCACTTGTCGGCGTTGGCTTCCTTCTGCATCGAGTTGTACAGCTCGACCGAACGCCTTTCGACGTGCTGGCTTTCCGATGCGATCTGATCGCAATCGTACGACCGGTACTGTGTGGGCGACACGTACGCAGCAGAGATTTTCTTGGGATCGGTTGCGCATCCTGCAACCGCCACCACTGCGCACATCGCCAACGCGAGTTTGGTCTTCATAACTCTCCCCTTTCCATAAGTGCAACAAAGGCCCGCAGTCTCTGGCGATGATGAATCCCCGCGCCACAAGCTTGCTGGAAACGCAACGGCAACCCCCAATTGTGCGAACGCGATGCTGGATGCACGCGGATACTTCAGCTTCAAAGTCGACTCGCGAGCGACCGCATTTGCGTAGCGCGCCCCAAGCGTTGCACAAAATGTGCCAGACAACTTGAACTTCTCGCGCTTCCAGCCGCGCTCCACGTCGCCTGACGTACCGATGGCGTGTTGTCTGGCGTCGAGTGCCCCTGCGACGGGCGCGCGTCAGGCCTCCCGTTTGCGCGCGAATGACGAGCGAGAGAAAGGCGCCACTTGTGAGTTGAACAGCGGAGCACTTGGCGACGCTGCGACGAGGCGCGACACTTGCGGCAGTCGTGAGTGGAGTGTGGCTGATGCGCAAGCGGTTGCTGCAAAGCAAACTGATCATCCTGGTGCTACTGCTCACGGGGTGTGCGGCGCCGAATCCGCGTGTCGATCGTGCGGACGTGCTCGGTGCGAGCACCACCGCGTTGCCGCCGCCGCCGCCGCTGGGCGAACTCGCGGCTTTGATCGATGCGCCGCGTGCGCGTTATACCGATGTGGATCCGGCCGCGCGCGCCCCGCGCGATCTCGATATTGCCGATCCGGCTGCACTCGCCGCACTCGAGGCCGCGATCGCGCTCGATCCCGACAATGTGCAAGCGCGAATCGATCGAGCCTATGTGTGGACGTTGACGGGTCGACGCATCGAAGGTCTTGCAGAGTTCAACCGCGCGCAGTCGCTTGCGCCGGCGGGCCGTGCGTTGCAGCGCCGCGCCTTCTGGACCGAAGCCTGGGCGATGTACCAGCTCGCAGAATATAAATCGGCGATGCGCGCGTGGCGGCGTGCCGAACAGTTGCACGGTGGCGCGCCGGCTTGGGTCGCGCCGACGTATGCAGTGGCGCTCTGGAGCGCGGGCGATCGCGACGCAGCGCTGCGCTGGTACGACGTGGCGGCCAAGTCCGCGCCCAGCGAATGGCTGACCCGCGAAGGCGTCGATGCCTCGATCCGATTCTGGCGTCCGCCCGAAAGCGCCGCCATGCGCGAACTCTTCACCGCGTTCAAGCAACGCATCCACACCGACACGCCACAGTGATCGCGAACGAACTGTAGGAGCGGCGCAAGCCGCGATGCTCTTGGCTTCGGTGCGCCGTCGAATCGCGGCTTGCGCCGCTCCTACACAAGCAGATGCGTGGTCGACCTCGCGCGCTATGGTCGCTATGCGTTCGGCTGGGTAAACCAGGCGTTGAAGGCGACGGTGATGCGTTCGCCGTCGCCGTGGAAGGGTTGCACGTAGTGCTGCAGCCACGAGGGGAACAGGATCAGCTGGCCGGGCAGGAGCTTGAAACTGCGATTGGTCGAGTTGTAGGGCGAACGCATGGCGGCGTTGGCGGGATCGAGAAACATCGCGGCCAAAGACAACGGATTCGCAAAGGTCAGCGCGCCGCCGTCGGGATGGGTGCCGTCGTCGCGGCCGGCGTCGACACAATAGACGCCAGACCACGACGCCATCGCGTGATTGTGCAGGCCAAAGTAGCCGCCGCGTCGGGTGATGTGGAACCACACATCGGCGGTGATTTCCAGGGCGTTCGTTTGCGCTGCGGGCAAAGTGCTGAGCCCCGTCACGAACTCATGCAAATGGCTCCAGCAAAAATCGCGCAGTTGCGCGATCTCCGGCTCCGGCCATTTGAACAAGTCGAAGTGACTTTCAAAGAGGCCAGGATTGACCCTCATCGTCGAGTCGCGCTTGGCCCATGTCGCGCCTTCGGCTTCGCGCGCGAGGAACAGTGCGCGCAGCGCCGCGTTGAGCGCGGGCGCTTGCGGGTGCACGACGTTGCCGAACGGCACGGCAAATATGGGAGAGGTCTGGATCATGGCGGCGGTCGCGAGTTCACCCCATCATTCTAGGGTGCGCCGACCGCGGGATGATTCGCGTCGCGCATGACTGGTGGCCGATGCGCATGCCGCGCGGCCGCTGCCAGAATCCAGCCCGTCGTCGTCTGGTCGAGGCGGATCGATTGCTGCAAACACCAAAATACCGCGGCTGGCGCCGCTCCTGTAAAAGCTAAGGGGAAGGTCTGCATGAAATTACGTCCAATCACGTTGGCGATGGCCACGGCGGGTTTGTTGCTGACAACTGCATGCGCGCATCGCGAGGTACGCGAGACGGCGGTCGCCGGATCGACGCCCCCTGTCGCCAAGGCAAGCGCCGCTCCGCAGGCACCGCCCAAGCTCATCTCACGCAGCGAACTGTTCGGCAATCCCGAGCGCGCGAATCTGCAAATCAGCCCTGACGGCCAGTTCCTGTCGTGGATCGCGCCGGTCGAGGGCGTGCTCAATGTGT
>JBKJND010000119.1:0-5071 GCA_046596095.1 Ahniellaceae bacterium
GTAGAGCAGCACCTTCCATCCGGCGAGGCTGGTTCCGGCGGTGCCCGCGATCTCGACTTTCTCGTTGGCGTCGGTGCCATCGTTGTCGTAGTGGAGTTCGTTGATGAAGACGTCGGCGAGCGCGAGCGGAGCGAACAACACCAGACTGGCGCACGCACACAAACGCACGCGCGCGGCGACGGCACGAAATAACGACATTGGCGGAATCTCCCCGGAGCACTGATCGGCACCGTCGCGACGGTCGACGGCGGGCAAGGCGGCATTTGACCGGACGATCATGACAGTGGTATCGCGCGGACACCTTGTGCACCGCAACAGTGCGGCGCTCAACTTCCACTTCTGACAGGACCCGTACGCGAATGACGGAACTGAACCGAAGCGCATGAACGGTGTTTGTTTTTCGTAATTTGCGCGCGAGTCAGGTTGGGGTCGCTACGGTGCGTCCCGGGTCTTCGACAGCCGACTGCTTCGGCAGCGACGTCGACCCGACCAGCCAATAACCGGAGACACCCATGAACAAGTCCGCCCTGCACAAGCTTGGCGTTCTCACTGCCGCCACGCTGTTCGGCCTCGCCGTCAGCACAGGTGCCAGCGCCACCGAACAGACCAAGCCTCTGGCCGACACAGCGACCAACCCGGCGGTCGTCGATACCGCGCCGAATACCTCAGTGTCGATCGATCCACGTTTCACTGTGCTCGACAAGGATGGCGACGGCTCTCTGCTGCAGAGCGACGTCCCGGCAAGCCATGATCTCGGCACGGACCTGTTCGCGGCCTTTGACACCGACAAGGACCAGCGCCTGAGCAGCGCCGAGTTCGCGGTCTATGCGGGCAGTAACGACGCTGCGGTAGAAGAAGAAGAAGAAGAAGAAGAAGAAGCCGAGTAAGGGTTCCTTTTTCGAAAATCATTCGACACGCGGAGCGGGCTTCGGCCCGCTTTCTCCTGCTCCGCGGATTGAGCCCGCCGAGATTTTAGCGACGAAGCGCCGAATGGTGGGTCGTGATGGAATCGAACCATCGACCTACGGATTAAAAGTCCGCAGCTCTACCGCTGAGCTAACGACCCATTCGCCTGCAGCCAGGAATGAACAGAGTACCGGCGATGCGCGCGCGGCCGGCAAGTTTAGGCACGTCGGGGTTGCGCGACAACCGCCGCTGCAAGAACGCGGCAGGCTAACGCGCGCTGGATATACTCCCGCCCCGGGAACGCCGTGCGCGTTGCCGGTTCACAAGTCAGGGGGTTTCCCGATGTCGCAGATCCCAGAAGACTGCCGTCGACGCTTGCGCGCGTTGCGTTGCCTTCCTGTCTCCGTCGCATTGACCCTTGCGGCGTGTCACTCCACGCGGGTCGAACCCGCACGCGACATTGCCGCACCACTCGTAAGCTCGACAGCGAGCAGCGCCAATCCTCTGCCAGGCGTCAGCGCCGGCGGAGATATGGAACCGGTCGATCCTGCCGAACAGCGCGAAGCGATTCTGCCGCCGTCGCGGCCGCTAGTGCGTCTCGGCGCGGTTAACTGGGTGGCACGCGGCCCTGCACCCACGCAGTCGGCGCAGGTGACTGTGCCGCCAGACAATGAAGTGACTGGTGCCATCCACGCGATCGCGGCGCATCCAGAGGATGCGAATGTCCTTTACATCGGTGCGGTCAACGGCGGCGTCTGGAAGACCACCAATGCGACCGCAGCGCGTCCGACCTGGACGCCGCTCACGGATGCGCTGCCGTCGCAGTCGATCGGTGCGCTGGCATTCGATCCGCTGGATGCCACGCGGCAAACGCTGATTGCCGGCACCGGGCGTTGGAGCAATTTCGCGCAACGCGGCGACGATGAGATCGGGCTCTACCGCACGACGAATGGCGGGAGCAGCTGGACAGTACTGAGCCCACCGGCGCTCGTGGGCCAGAAAATTGTTGCGGTGGCGGCGCGTGGACCGGTCCTGTTCGCGGCCACGACCACGGGTGGTCTCTTCCGGAGCGTCGATGCGGGACTCGCGTTTGGCCTCGTGTCGGGCACCGGCAATCTGCCCGCCGGCGGTCTCTTCGATATGGTGGGCAACCGTGCCAACAATCTCCAGTTTTACGCAGCGGTGCGTGGCGCTTCGCCAAGCGTGTTGCGTAGCGACGACGGTGGCATCAGCTGGGTCAATGTCACCACCGGCGTCCCCGCGCTCGGGGGCAGCACAGCCGGAGTCCGATTGTCGGTAGGCGCTTCTGGCACGGTGTTCGCCGCGATCATCAACGGCGGCGCGCTGGCGGGCGTGGCACGCTCGATCGATCAGGGTGTGACCTGGACTGCGCTGGACGTGCCCGCGATTCATCCCGGCGGTCAAGGCGGGGTCAATACCTCGCTCGTTGCCGATCCGGCCAACGCAAACCTTGTGTATCTGGGCGGCGACCGCATTACCGCCGGCCCGTTCACCGGCAACCTCGTGCGCGGCGATGCTTCGCTGGCTACGGGCACTCAGTTCGCGATTATTCACGGCGCGGGCGGTGGCAACACAGCGCCGCACGCCGACAGTCGTGCGCTCGCCTTCGACGCCAATGGCAATCTGCTCGAAGCGGACGACGGCGGCATTTACCGGCGCACTGCACCCACCACGTCCACTGGTACGTGGGGTTCGGTAATCGGCAGTCTTGCGCTGACCGAGGTGCACGATCTCGCACACGATCGGGTGGCCAACGTGATCATGATCGGCACGCAGGACAACGGCACCCATCACCAGCGCGCATCCATGGATTTGCGCTGGTCGCTTATCAACGGCGGCGACGGCGGCGATGCCGCGATAGACGATGTCACGCTCGGCGCGGGCGGCAGCTATCGCTACATCAGCTCGCAGAACCTCGGCGGATTTCGCCGCGCGCAGTACAGCCCCGTGAATGCGTTCGTGGCGAACCGTACACTCCCTGCCATCGCCGACCCGCAATTCGTGACCCCGGTCGAACTTGCCTTCGGCAATCCTTCGCGCATGCTCGTCGGTGGAGTCAACACGATCTACGAGTCCACCGATGTGACCACCGCCACGCCGACCCTCATATCGCTGGGCGCGCCTGGCGCCAACCGCAATGCGATGGCTTATGGCGTCAACGGTAATCCGGCTGCCGCCTACGTCGGCAAGGGCGCGGCGGTGTTCCGGCGTGAAGGCAATGCGTTTGTTGCCGCCGCAGCGTTGCCGGTCGGCGCCAACGCGATTACCGATGTCGCGATGGATCCGGACGACTCCCAACGGGTGTTCGCGATCGACGACAACCAGGTGTTCCGTTCGACCAACGGCGGCAACAGCTGGCAGGACGTGACCGGAAATCTCGGTGCGATCAGCTCGCGTGACTTCCGGACCATCGAGTTCATCCCGTCCTCGAGGGGCGATGCCGTGGCACTGGGCACGCGCTCCGGCGTCTATCGCGCGCCTGTTGCTGGCGATACATGGGAATTGCTCGGCGCCGGCATGCCCGACGTGCTGGTGTTCGACCTCCGCTACCTCGACCAGTCGCGCACGCTGATCGCAGGAACACTCGGGCGCGGCGTGTGGAGTTTGTTGCTCGACGAAGACCTGATCTTCGCGCACGGTTTCGAATGATCGGAGGCTTCGCGACTCACTACGATTTCACGTAGCGGGTCGAGTCTGCTACACCGACCGCCGCAAAGCCTTCGCGGCGTAGCGCACAAGCGTCGCACCGGCCGCAGGCGCGGCCTTCGGTGTCGGCCTGGTAGCACGTGACGGTCGCCGCGAAATCGACTCCGAGACGGAGGCCCTCGGTCACGATTTCCCCTTTTGACATCGACAGCAACGGGGCTTCGATGGTGACGCCGCGACCTTCGACACCGGCGCGCGTCGCGAGCCCGGCGAGCTGCTCGAACGCTGCGATGAATTGTGGCCGGCAATCGGGGTATCCCGAGAAATCGACCGCGTTGACGCCGAGAAAGATTGCACGCGCGTCGAGCACTTCGGCCCACCCCAGCGCCAGCGACAGCATGATGGTGTTGCGCGCTGGCACGTAGGTGACCGGGATGTGTTCAGTCACTCGTTGCAAAGCCGCGTCGATTGCATCGGGAGAGACCGCATCACCGTCCATGTCATGCGCTCGACTCGCCACGGGAATCGCGATCTCGTGATCCGGCACTGCGATGTCGGCGGTCAGCGCCGAGCCGCCAAACGCGCGCAAGTCGAGCGCGAGCACCTTGTGTTCGATAACGCCGAGCATCTGCGCAATGCTGCGTGCGGCATCGAGTTCGACGCCGTGACGCTGGCCGTACGCCAGACTCAGCGCGTGACATACATAGCCACGCTCGCGCGCGATGGCCAGGGTCACCGCCGAATCCATCCCGCCCGATAACAGCACCACCGCTCGCGGTGGCGTTACAACCGGATCGATTTCGGCATTCATCGCAGTTTCCGGACTCGCGCTCATCGTCCCTGTGCCTCGCCCCAGAGTTGCTTGTGAAGTTGCATCTGGAAACGCACATCAAGCCGGTCGTCGAGTATCCATTGCGCGAGTTCGGCGGCGGGCAACTGGCCGTAACTGGGCGACATCAGGACCTCGCAACGTTGCGCCAGCGCGTGTTCGGCGATTGCGTCGCGCGTCCATTCGTAATCGACGCGATCGCAGATCACAAACTTGATCTGGTCGTGCTGTGTGAGATGCGGCAGGTTTTCCCAGCGGTTGCGTGCCGATTCGCCCGAGCCCGGCGTTTTGAGGTCGACGACGCGAGCGACGCGCTTGTCGACTGCGGCGATGTCGTGCGCGCCGCCGGTTTCGAGCGAGACTTCGAAGCCTTCATCGCAAAGTCTTCGCAACAGCTCGATGCAACGTTTCTGCGCCAACGGTTCACCCCCCGTCACGCAGACGTGGCGCGTGCCGAACGCTCGCACCTGAGCAAGGATGTCGTCGAACGATTTCCATTCGCCGCCATGAAACGCGTAGGCGGTGTCGCAATAAGTACAACGCAGCGGACAACCCGTAAGGCGCACGAATACCGTCGGCCATCCGACCGACTTCGCTTCGCCTTGCAGCGAATGGAAAATCTCGGTGATGCGCAGGCGTGGACCACTTTCCTCCCCTCTCCCCTCGGGA